>JASLJL010000147.1 GCA_030152405.1 Gordonia sp. (in: high G+C Gram-positive bacteria)
ACTCGAGGTCGATGAGGTCGTCGGGCATGTAGCCGGGCAGACCGCACACGAACAACTGCTCCAGGTCTTTGGTCAGCTGCCGTTCGGTGAGCCCGAGGTCCGCCGCCGCGACGGACAGCTTGATGCCCGGCCTGGCGAGGAAGTACGGAACCATCGCCAGGAGCCGGGACAGCCGGCTGGGGGCGGCAGCGCTCATCGGTAGGCCTCCACGTCGATCAGACGGTCGAGTTCGGCGATGACCGTCGCCCTGAGTTCTGCGGGTTCGAGCACCACCGCGTCGGCGCCCGCGTTCAGCGCCGCGCGGACCACCATCGACCGGGACCGCAGCTCTATGGTGGCGACGTCACCCGATTCGCCGTTCAGCGTTTCCGGCGTCAGATCGGTCGCCATTCGACGCAGCGCGTGACCGCGCCCCTGCGCGAGCCAGATCCGGGCGAGCGTCCCCGAACCGCCCTGCGCTCCTCCGACTGCGGCCTCGACGAGGGCGTTGAGGTCGGCGTCCTGCGGTGGGTGCACCACTCCCCGATCCGATGCCGGCGCGACGTCGTCGACGCGGGAGAGTCGGAAGGTCCGCGTGGCGTCGCGATCGAGATCGTGCCCGATCACATACCAGCGACCGCGGTTGGTGACGACTCCCCACGGCTCCAGGCGACGGGTGGCGCGTCCGCGGGTGCTGCGGTGTGTGAAGGTGACCGACTGGCCGTGTTCGACGGCCGACAGCAGCCCGTTGATCGTCGCCTCCGATCCCATCGACTTGGCCGAGCCGCCCGACATGACGGCGAGTTCGTCGGCCGACGCCACCTCGACGCCCGCGGCGCGCAGCTTCAGGACGGCGGTCTGCGACACCACGCTGACGTCCGGATCACGCCACACCGCGGCCGCCGCGGCGACAGCCGCGGCCTCGTCGGACTCCAACGACACTGCAGGCAGCGCGTAGTCGGAGGCCTTGATGCGGTATCCCTCGTCGCCCGACAGCGGGTTGCGCCCCGTCTCGACGGGGATCCCCATCTCGCGCAGCTCGTTCTTGTCCCGTTCGAGCATCCGCTTGAACGTCTCGTCAGACTTCTGCGGCGCGTCCTTGTACCCGGCGACGTTCTTCCGCAGGTACTCCGCGGTCACGTACTGCCGCGCCGACATCAGGCAGATGACGAGATTGAGCAGTCGCTCGTTCTTTCCAGTGGCCACGCGGCCATCGTAGAGGCTAGAGCGCCGAGATGAGCCGATCGACGCGCTCGTCCACATTTCGGAAGGGATCCTTGCACAGAACCGTCCGCTGGGCCTGGTCGTTCAACTTCAGATGGACCCAGTCGACGGTGAAATCGCGCTCGGCCTTGGTGGCCGCGGCGATGAAGTCGCCCCGCAACTTGGCACGCGTAGTCTGCGGGGGCGTCGACACCGCGGTGTCGATGTCCTCGTCGGTGACGACCCGCGCCGCGAGGCCCTTGCGCTGGAGGAGATCGAACACGCCGCGTCCCCGGCGGATGTCGTGGTACGCGAGATCGAGCTGCGCGATCTTCGGGTCGCCGAGGTCCATCGAGTAGCGGTCCTGGTAGCGGCGGAAGAGCTTCTGCTTGATCACCCAGTCGATCTCGGTGTCGACGCCGCTGAAGTCGCCGGACTCGACGGCGTCCAGCACACGTCCCCACAGGTCGACCACCCGGTCCATCACTGGGTCGGGCGTCCGGTCGGCCAGGTGAGCGACCGCCCGGGCGTGGTACTCACGCTGGATCGACAGCGCGGTCGCCGTCCGACCGCCCGCCAGGCGCACCTCGCGTCGACCGGTGACGTCGTGGCTGATGTCCCGGATCGCTCGGATCGGGTTGTCGAGTGCGAAGTCGTGGAACGAGATGCCCGACTCGATCATCTCCAGCACGAGGAGCGCCGACCCGACCTTCAGCATGGTCGTCGTCTCGGACATGTTCGAGTCGCCGACGATCACGTGCATGCGGCGGTACTTCTCGGCGTCGGCGTGCGGCTCGTCCCTGGTGTTGATGATCGGCCGTGACCGCGTGGTCGCCGACGACACGCCTTCCCAGATGTGGTCGGCACGCTGCGACAGGCACAGCCGGGTGTCCTGACCGACCGACAGCACCTTGCCCGCACCGCAGATGAGCTGGCGGGTCACCAGGAACGGCAGCAGGATGTCCGACACCCGGCCGAACTCGCCCATCCGGCTCACGAGGTAGTTCTCGTGACAGCCGTACGAGTTGCCGGCCGAGTCGGTGTTGTTCTTGAACAGGTAGATGTCGCCGCCGATCCCCTCGTCCGCGAGCCGCTGCTCGGCGTCGACGATGAGCTCTTCGAGGATCCGCTCACCCGATCGGTCGTGTGCGATCAGTTGCGCGATGGAGTCGCACTCGGCGGTCGCGTACTCCGGGTGCGAACCTACGTCGAGATAGAGGCGTGCGCCGTTCTCGAGGAAGACGTTCGACGAGCGCCCCCACGCCACGACCCGCCGGAACAGGTAGCGGGCCACCTCGTCGGGGCTCAGCCGCCGCTGGCCCTGGAAGGTGCACGTGACACCGAACTCGGTCTCGATGCCCATGATGCGGCGTTCCACGTCACTTACCTCCCAGCAGTGCGGTCACCCGGTCGTCGGTGAGCCGCTTGAAGGCCCGTCGCGGCCGCGTGCGGTCGAGGACGGCCGCCTCGATCTCGTCGGCGGTCAGCGCTGCGGGCGCCGCACCGGCCGTGTCGTCGTTCGTGGTGTTCGCCCCGGTCGTCTTCAGGTCGGCGTCCTTCGCGTCCGCGGAGGGCGCAGCCAACGCGCGGGCCGCGGCAGTCAACGCGTCGGCGAGCGGCATCGACGGACGGTACAGATCCTTCATCGCGGCGACGACCGGTTCGGTCGCGCCGCCCATCACCAGGAACGACTGCTCGTCGGCGATCGAGCCGTCGTAGCCGATCCGATACAGCTGCGACGCCGCGGTGCTGCCGGGGCGAGCCACCTCGGCGACGCACAACTCCACCTCGAACGGCTTCGCCTGTTCGGTGAAGACGTTGCCGAGAGTGTTCGAGTACGCGCTCGCCAGCGACAGGCCCGTCACATCAGCGCGGTCGTAGGAGTAGCCGCGCAGGTCGGCGAGTTGAATTCCGGCTTTGCGCAGGCTCTCGAACTCGTTGTACTTGCCGACGGCGGCGAATCCGATCCGGTCGTAGATCTCGCTGATCTTGCGCAGCGTGTTCGACGGATTGTGCGCGACGAACAGCACGCCGTCGTCGTAGGTCACCGCGATCACACTGCGACCCCGAGCGATGCCCTTGCGTGCCAGCTCCGAGCGGTCGCGCATGATCTGCTCGGCGCTCGCGTAGTACGGGAACGTCATGAGCGCTCCTCTCGTTCGCGTTCGAGGAGCGCGACCGCGGCCGCCGCGATCTCGGCCTCGGCGACCTCGACTGCGCCGTCGTCGTCGATGCGGACCGCGGTCGGGAAGATCCTGCGGACCAAGTCGGGTCCGCCGGTCGCCGAATCGTCGTCCGCGGCGTCGTAGAGCGCTTCGACGGCGACCGACAGCGCCTCGTCGGCGGTCAGGTCGCCGCGATAGCGCTTCTTCAACGATGAGCGTGCGAACACCGAGCCGGAGCCGATCGCCTCGTATCCGCCGCGTTCCTCGTGGCGTGAACCCGCGACGTCGAACGAGAAGATCCGACCGCGCGCCTGTTCGTCGGTCGACGACGGCTCGTAGCCGACGAGGAGCGGGATCGCCGCGAGTCCCTGCAGGGCCGCGCCGAGATTTCCGCGCACCATCGACGCCAGACGCGACGCCTTGCCGTCGAGGGTGAGCGGGATGCCTTCGATCTTCTCGTAGTGCTCGAGTTCGACGGCGAACAGCCGGACCATCTCGACGGCGATTCCCGCGGTGCCCGCGATCCCCGCCGCCGAGTACTCGTCGGTCAGGAACACCTTCTGCACGTCGCGGGTGGCGATCAGGTTGCCCATCGTCGCGCGACGGTCACCGGCCAGGATCACGCCGCCGCTGTAGGAGACCGCGACGATCGTCGTGCCGTGCGGGATCTGGCCCGCGTCGAGCGGAGTCGGGGCAACCGGCGTCGCGCCGGGGAGGCGGTCTGGAGCCGTGACCCGCAAGAACTCGGTGAACGACGAGATGTCGTGGGTCGGGTGACCGCCTCGAAGGCCGGTCACTGCCCGCCCTTCTGCACGTAGGCGCGGACGAAGTCTTCGGCGTTCTCCTCAAGCACGTCGTCGATCTCGTCGAGCAGATCGTCGGTTTCGCCGGTCAGCTTCTCGCGACGTTCCTGACCCGCAGCTCCGCCGCCGATCGCATCGTCGTCGTCTGCGCCGCCGCCGCGGTTGGTCTGCTCCTGCGCCATAATCGCCTCCTGGAAAGGATCGTTGTGTGATCAACCCTACCGGGACCGCATGAGCGGCGATGCCGCGAACCGCCGGTTCAGTCCGCCGTGAGTTCGTCGACGAGCGCGGCGGCCGAGGTCACCGACTCCAGGAGCTGTCCAACGTGCTTTCTGGTGCCCCGCAACGGTTCCGGCATCGGAATGCGCACCAGATTGTCGGACCCGATGTCGAAGATCACCGAGTCCCAGCTGGCGGCGGCGATGTCGGCTCCGAACCTGCGCACGGACTCGCCGCGGAAGTACGCCCGCGTCGACTCCGGTGGCGTACCGACGGCTGCGCGAACCTGCTCCTCGGTGACGAGGCGCTTCATCGAACCGCGTGCGACCAGCCTGTTGTAGAGCCCCTTGTCGAGACGGACGTCGGAGTACTGCAGATCGATCAGCTGCAGGCGCGACGCGGACCAGCTGAGGCCCTCTCGGTTGCGGAAGCCCTCCAGCAGTCGCAGCTTGGCGGGCCAGTCGAGGATGTCGGCGCATTCCATCGGGTCGCGTTCGAGCTTGTCCAGGACGTCCGCCCAGGTCTCGATCACATGAGCGGCCCGCTCGTCGTCCGGGTGCTGTGCCTGGTGGAAGGCCGAGACCCGCGCGAGGTATTCCCGCTGAATCGCCAGCGCGGTCAGCTCCCGACCGTCGGCGAGGGCGACGGTCGCGCGCAGCGTCGGGTCGTGGCTGATGGTGTGGACCGCGTCCACCGGCCGAGCGAGCGCGAGGTCGCCGAGTTCGATCCCGGCCTCGATCAGGTCGAGGACGAGGGACGTGGTCCCGACCTTGAGGTAGGTCGCGGTCTCGGCGAGGTTCGCGTCGCCGATGATGACGTGCAGCCTGCGGTACTTGTCGGGGTCGGCGTGCGGCTCGTCGCGGGTGTTGATGATGCCGCGTTTGAGTGTGGTCTCGAGGCCGACCTCCACCTCGATGTAGTCGGCCCGCTGCGACAGCTGGTACCCGGGATGCTCTCCGCGTTGGCCGATGCCGACGCGACCCGACCCGGTGATCACCTGGCGTGAGGCGAAGAACGGCATCAACCCGCCGATGACGGCCTCGAACGGCGTGTCGCGGCGCATCAGGTAGTTCTCGTGCGTCCCGTACGACGCGCCCTTGCCGTCGATGTTGTTCTTGTACAACTGGAGTCGAGGGGCGCCGGGCACGCTCGCCACGAATCGGGCGGCCTCCTCCATCACCCGCTCCCCCGCCTTGTCCCAGATCACGGCGTCGAGCGGGTCGGTCACCTCGGGCGCCGAGTACTCCGGGTGTGCGTGGTCGACGTAGAGCCGCGCGCCGTTGGTGAGGATCATGTTGGCGGCGCCGATCTCGTCGGCGTCGATGATCGGGGCCGGACCCGAATGGTGACCGAGGTCGAAGCCGCGGGCGTCGCGCATCGGCGACTCCTCCTCGTAGTCCCACCGGGTACGACGATCGCGTCGCGGCACGGACGCGGCGGCCGCGTACGCGAGCACCGCCTGCGTCGACGTCATGATCGGGTTCGCGGTGGGATCTCCCGGGGCCGAGATGCCGTACTCGACCTCCGTGCCGATGATGCGCTCCATGGCGTCAAGCGTAACGGTCAGCGCTTGCGGAGCCGCAGCCGCGAGTAGACGAGAGCGATGAGCAGCGCGGCCATCAGCGCGAGCACGCCGTATGCGATGGCCATGTGTGCCGCCGTCGGCTCCCACAGCGGGTACTTCATATCCGACGTCTGGGTCGACTTCACCTGTGCCGCATCGGGATTGATGAGCGGGATGTCGACGGCCTGAGCCGCTGCGGTGTAGCCCCAGTAGGCCGGGAAGATCCATCCGAGCTGAGCTGCGCCGGCCGCCGTGATCGGGAACAGACCACCGCAGAACACCAGCTGAACCATCACGACGATGACCAGCGGCGGCATCGTCTGCTCGTTGGACTTCACCATCGACGAGATCGCGAGTCCGACCAGAGTGCTGACACAGGCAAGCACCGTGATGGCGACGAACAGCGACACCGGCGGCGGCAGGAACACTCCGCCTTCCTCCGGCAGGTCGCGGAGGCCGTACGTGATGCCGAGCATGATCGCGCTCTGGATCGCCGTGAGCAGGAAGAACACGATCACCTTGGCGAACAGATAGGCGCCGGGCCGGAGCCCGACCGCGCGTTCGCGTTCGAAGATCGCCCGTTCGCCGACGAGATCGCGAACGGTGAGGGCAGCGCCCATGAATGCGGCGCCGATGACGAGCACCACCAGGAGCTGGACCGCCTCGACCGAGACCTTGGGCAACTCTCCCGGCCCCAGCGGAACACCCGATTCCGCGACTCCGAACCCGAGGTCCCCTGGTATCACGAGCGTCAGGAGTCCCAGGACCACCGGCAGGAGCAGCAGGAAGACGAGGTAGCCGCGGTCGGCCAGGATCAGCCGCAACTGCCGACGGAAGACGGTGCTCGTCTGCCGTCCACCCGAGGCCTGCGGCACCGTGACCGGTGGACCGGCCGGTGGCGCGGGCCGCGGGGCGGACGCGTGCGGATGCCGTTGCCGGTACCGGGCCCACGCCTGATCGGGCTGGTCGGCGGTGAACGCGAAGATCTCCGCCCAGTCGGTGGTCCCCAGTTCGGACCCGACGTCCTTCGGCGCACCGCAGTAGGCGGTCTTGCCGCCTGGCGCCAGCAGCAACACCTGGTCGCACAAACTGAGATAGGTGAGCGAGTGGGTGACCACCAGCACCACACGGCCGGCGTCGGCGAGGCGACGGAGCGTCTGCATCACCTGACGGTCGAGGGCCGGATCCAGACCGGACGTCGGCTCGTCCAAGATCAGGAGCGACGGTCCGGTGAGCAGTTCCATCGCGACGGACGCGCGCTTGCGCTGACCGCCGGAGAGCTTGTCGACCCTGGTGTTCACATGCTCGGTGAGCTGGAGCTCGCTGAGCACGCCGTCGATCACCTGATCGCGGTCGGCCGTGCTGAGGTCGGCCGGGAGTCGCAGCTCGGCCGCGTACCGGAGGGCCTGCCGCAGAGTGAGCTTCCGGTGGAGCACGTCGTCCTGCGGGACCATGCCGATACGGGTGCGGAGCGCCTCGTACTCGGTGTGGACTCCGCGTCCCTCGAAGGTGACCACACCGACGGTCGGATTGCCGAGACCGGCGACGATCTTCGACACCGTCGACTTGCCCGCTCCGGACGGCCCGATGATCGCGGTGAGCGTGCCGGGCGCGGCGTTGAACGAGATGTCGTTGAGGAGTGTCTTTCCGTCGATGGTTAGGCTCACCCCGTCCACCTGGACGCCGCCCGCCACCTCGACCTGTGGGCGGCCGCGGACCAGGGCGCCGCTCGACATCACGAAGTCGGAGTTGCCGATCGTGACGACGTCGCCCTCGCTCAGGCGGTGAGCCATCACGCGGTGTCCGTTGACGAACGTGCCGTTGACGCTGTTCAGATCCTCGAGCAGCAGTCCCTGCGGACTGGACGACAGCTTGGCGTGGTGCCGGGACGCGAGCACGTCGCTGACCACGATGTCGTTGTCCGGGGTGCGACCGATCGTCTGGACACCCGACAGGGAGATGGTCTCGCGACCACCGTTCCGGAGCTCGCCGGGCACCTGGAACACCGCGGACGCGTTCTGGTGGAGCGCCGCGAGGTGCGGTGCGTTCTGCAGTTCACCGAACCGCGGCGCCGGACGCCATCCCGGATCACCGGGCTGGGACCGGAACGGGGCGGACGCCGGCGGCTGCGGAGCCTGGTTCGGGGGCTGATTCAGACGTTGGTGCGGAGGCCGCGGCCCGGGGCCGGACTGCGGCGGCGGGGCCGCGGGCCGACGCGTCGAAGGCGGCTGCTGAGTCTGCTGTGCGCCCGAGGGCGGTCCGATCAGCGTAGGCGCGGCGGGTGATTGCGGCGTCAGTTCCAGAATCGGGCCGGTCTGGCCGTCTCCCAGGTGCACGCGGGCGCCGTTCCCGACGGTCACCACGTTCTGCCGGACGCCGGCGGAGTACATGCCGTTGGTGCTGCCTGCGTCGATGACCTGCCATCCGGCGGTCGCCGACCACTCGACGGACAGGTGACGCCGCGACACGAGCGGGTGGTTGACCACGATCTCGTTGTCGGGCGTCCTGCCCAGGGAGGCGGGCGAGACGCGGACGATCTGCGGCTTCCCCTGCCCGACCCGGACCTGCAGCGGAGTGATTCCTGGAGTACTCATCGTGAATGAGACTAGCCGGTCACACCCGGCAGGTCCGTTCAGCGGAATGACGTGGCGGCGTGTCCCGCCGCCACGTCGGCGTCAGAGGTACTGGCCGGTGTTCGACTCCGTGTCGATGGCGCGGCTCGCGCCGCTCCCCTTGCCGGTGACGAGCGTGCGGATGTACACGATGCGCTCGCCCTTCTTGCCCGAGATCCGTGCCCAGTCGTCAGGGTTGGTCGTGTTGGGAAGGTCCTCGTTCTCGGCGAACTCGTCGAGGATCGAGTCGAGGAGGTGCGTGATCCGCAGTCCCGACTGACCGGTGTCGAGGAACGCCTTGATCGCGTACTTCTTCGACCGGTCGACGATGTTCTGGATCATCGCTCCCGAGTTGAAGTCCTTGAAGTACATGATCTCCTTGTCGCCGTTGGCGTAGGTGACCTCGAGGAACCGGTTGTCGTCGGTCTCGGCGTACATGCGCTCCACGACGCGCTGGATCATCCCGTCGACGCACGCCTGACGGTCGCCGCCGAACTCGGCGAGATCGTCGGGATGCAGCGGCAGCGCCGGGGTCAGGTACTTGGAGAAGATGTCGACGGCCGACTCGGCGTCGGGCCGCTCGATCTTGATCTTCACGTCGAGGCGTCCCGGGCGCAGGATCGCCGGGTCGATCATGTCCTCGCGGTTGGACGCGCCGATCACGATCACGTTCTCGAGACCCTCGACGCCGTCGATCTCGCTGAGGAGCTGCGGAACCACGGTGGTCTCGACGTCGGACGAGACGCCCGAGCCTCGGGTCCGGAAGATCGAGTCCATCTCGTCGAAGAACACGATGACCGGCGTGCCCTCGGACGCCTTCTCGCGGGCGCGCTGGAAGATCAGGCGGATGTGCCGCTCGGTCTCGCCGACGAACTTGTTGAGCAGTTCGGGGCCCTTGATGTTGAGGAAGTACGACTTCGCCTCGCGCGCGTCGTCGCCCTGGACCTCGGCGATCTTGCGGGCGAGCGAGTTGGCGACCGCCTTCGCGATGAGCGTCTTGCCGTTGCCGGGCGGGCCGTATAGCAGCACGCCCTTCGGCGGCCGCAGCGAGTACTCGTGGAACAGGTCCTTGTGCAGGAACGGCAGCTCGACGGCGTCGCGGATCTGCTCGATCTGGCGACGGAGACCGCCGATGTCCTCGTAGTCGACGTCCGGGACCTCTTCCAGGACGAGGTCCTCGACCTCGGCCTTGGGGATCCGCTCCAGCGCATACCCGGCCTTGCTGTCGATCAGCAGCGAGTCGCCGGGACGCAGCTTGCGCTCGTTCTCACCGCCGTCGGCGGTGTGGACGACGGTGTCGGCGAGTTGGACCACTCGCTCCTCGTCGGTGTGTCCGACGACGAGGGCGCGACGTCCGCCTGCCAGGATCTCGCGCAGCGTCGAGATCTCCCCCACTTCGTCGAATCCGAGAGCCTCGACCACGGTCAACGCCTCGTTCAGACGCACCGACTGCCCGCGCCGCAGCGTCTCGGTGTCGATGTTCGGCGAGACCGTCAGACGCATCTTGCGGCCGGACGTGAACACGTCGACGGTGTCGCCGTCGGTCACGCCCAGAAGGACCCCGTAGCCGCTCGGCGGCTGCCCGAGGTTGTCGACCTCTTCGCGGAGCGCGATCAGCTGCTGTCGCGCCTCCTTGAGGAGCTCGGTCAGCTTCGTGTTCCGCGTGGTCAGCTTCTCGATCCGCTCCTGCGGAGTGTCTCCACCCGCACCGGACTCGGCACCTGACGGCACTGTCGGGGTCATCGGCCCTCCTTCATCGCTACGAGTTCCACGCTACCCGCGTGTCGGACGGCGCTGCACGCGCAGGGTTTCGGTGCCGTCGGCGAGTCGCCGCGCGGTGATCAGGAACGCCGTGTGCCCCTGCATCCGGTGTTCGGGTCGCACGGCCAGGCCGACGGCGCTCCAGTCACGGACGAACGACTCCCACGCGCGGGGTTCGGTCCAGCACTGCAGTTCGCGGAGACCCTCCATCACCTTCGACAGCTGGGTGACGGTGGCGACGTACACGGTGAGCACACCGCCGGGCTTCAACGTCTTCGACACCGGTTCGAGGTGCTCCCACGGCGCGAGCATGTCGAGGATGATCCGGTCGTACTGGTCCTCGGGATCGTGGTTGGCGAGATCGTCGATCACCAGTGTCCAGTTGTCCGGGCTCCCGCCCCAGAACGTCTCGACGTTGCGGACCGCGTGCTCGGCGTGGTCGTCGCGCACCTCGTAGGACCGGACCGATCCCGCCGGGCCGACGGCGCGCAGCAGGGACAGGGTCAGCGATCCCGAACCCGCACCCGCCTCGAGGACTTTGGCTCCCGGGAAGATGTCGCCTTCGGCGACGATCTGGGCGGTGTCCTTCGGGTAGATCACCTGGGCGCCGCGCGGCATCGACAGGATGTAGTCGGTCAGCAGCGGACGGAGCGCCAGGTACTCGGTGCCGTTGGCGGATTTGACCATCGACCCCTCGTCGGCACCGATCAGGTCGTTGTGCTCGATTCCGCCTCGGTGAGTGTGGAACTGCTTGTCCGGTTCGAGGACCACCGTGAACTTGCGTCCCTTGGAGTCGGTGAGCTGTACGCGGTCGCCCTCGGCGAACGGGCCGGTGGTCGGCATCGGTGGATTGTTCCTAACGGGTCGAGGGCATGGAGAGATCGCCTACCAGCATAGAGTGACGCACATGGCAGACAGTGAATCGGCGGCTACCAGCTACTACATGCCGCTGCCCGCGCGTGACGACGAGTACGAGTACTTCCAGCCGACCGAGGCCACGATCAGCGTGTGGTCGTCCGACCTGCAGCACGGCGGCCCGCCCGCCGGCCTGATGGTCCGCGCCATGACTCGCGCGGTGGACGACGACGGCCAGCACTTCACGCGAGTGACCACCGAGATCCTCGGTGCGATGGGTCTCGGCGTGAACCGCGTCCGCGCATGGGTGTCCCGTCCCGGCCGTCGGATCTCTCAGGTGACGGCCGAGCTCGAGGTGCAGATGCCCGACGGCGGGTTCCGGATCGCAGGACGAACCGTCGCGTGGCGGATTCTGGCCGGCGACTCGTCCGCGGTCGAGACGCATCCGCTCCCGCCGCTCCCCGCGGGCCCCGACGATCTACCCCAGGTGGTCGGATTCCCCGACGACGGCGACGCTCCGGTCCCGTGGGGACGCATCGGATTCATCGGGACCACGGTGATCGCCAGGCAGGACGGCCGCAACGGCGCATCGCCTGCGACGTGGATCAAGCCGATGCTTCCGCTCGTCGAGGGCGAGGAGTCGTCGAACCTGGTCGCGATC
>JASLJL010000202.1 GCA_030152405.1 Gordonia sp. (in: high G+C Gram-positive bacteria)
CCAGGACGCGGGTCGGGTACTGACCGAGCACGACGCCGTTCTCGGGCTTGCCGTTCGGCTCGGCGAGCGTCTGCTTGATGTCGCCGAAGCTCTCGGCGATGCCGAGGCGGTGCGCGGTGTCCGCGACTGCCTGCGCTCCGCCGTTGAGGTCCATCATCAGCCGGTAGAAGACGGTGTTGAGGGACATCTTCGTGGCGGTGGCGAGGTTGCACGTTCCGCAGCTCTCGCCGTCGGAGTTGTTGATCGTGAAGCCGCCGGGTCCGACGTACGGGCTGGAGTCGTAGCGCTGCGACAGCGGGATGTCCTGTTCGAGGCCTGCGACCAGCGCGAACACCTTGAAGACCGAGCCCGTCTGCAGACCGGCCGACGCGTAATCCCAGCCCTGGCCGTCGTTGCCGCCGAAGTAGCCGGCGACGCCGCCGGTCGCGGGGTCGATCGACACCGACGCGGTGCGCAGGTCGTCCGGCTCCCCGGTCATCTTGTCCCTGGCCTGCGACACGAGCGCGTTCTGGACCTGGGGCTTGATCGTGGTCGTGATCTTCAGGCCGCCCGTGCGAACCTGCTGCTCGGTGATGCCGAGCGAGTCGAGCTCGGCGAGCACCTTGCGCTCGATCAGACCGTTGGGGCCGCTCTTGGCCTCGCTGCTGTCGGCGCTCTTGACCGCCGCGACCTTCGGGAACTTCTGCGCGTCGCGCTCCGTCTTGGGCAGGTAGCCGATGTCGACCATGCCGTCGAGCACGTAGTTCCACCGGGCAGTCGCCAGTTCCGGGTTGACCGCCGGATCGTAGATCGACGGGCCGCGGACGATTCCGGCGAGGAGGGCCGACTCCGACGGGCTCAGGCAGTTCGCGCGCTTGGCGCGGCCGAGCTTCGGGTCGGCGCACTGCTCGGGCGTCACCTTGGTGATGTCGCGGTTGAAGTACGCCTTGGCGGCGGCGGCGATGCCGTAGGCGCCGCGGCCGAAGTAGATGGTGTTGAGGTAGGCCGCCATGATCTGCTCTTTGGACCACTGGCGAGACATCTTGGTGGCGATCGCGAGTTCCTTGAACTTGCGCTTGTAGCTCACCTCGTCGCCGACGATGGCGTTCTTGACGTACTGCTGGGTGATCGTCGAGCCGCCGCCCGCTCCGCCGTCGCTCGTCAGCTTGCCGAGCGCGGCGCGGGTGAAGCCGCTGAGCGAGAAGCCGACGTTCGAATCGAAGTCGCGGTCTTCGGCGGCCTTGATGGCGGCGACCATCGACGGCGGGATGTTCTCGTATTTGACGTCGGTGCGGTTGCCGTCCGGCGGCACCACCCTGGAGAGAACGCCGCCCTTGGCGTCGACGATGGTGGCGACCTGGTTCTGCTTGATGTCGCCCGGTGCGGGCACGTCGACGGTCACATACGTGAACACGAACGCCACGACACCGATGATCACCAGGACCGGCACGACACCGGCCGCCAGGCCCACGACCCACGCTGCGATCTTCGCAGCGGTACGTCGCCCGTCTGTCTTGTCGCCAGCTCCGCTGGTCATCGCTCACCCACTTCTCTGCACTCAGCGGTCCAGCGAGGACCGTTCCACAACTTTGACGCACTCGCGCGACTCTGCCAACTCCGTCGAGGCTCGACCGGACTCGCACAGGGAGGCGTCATACCGACTATTTCGCTGCTCGACGCCGCTTCGTTGCGCGCGCCGGCACACCGGCAACGTACGACGACACGAGATAGTTCCAGCGGCACGTCCGGCACACCTCGACGACGTGGACCGTGAACTCCGGAGACCGCGTCGCGAGCACCGCGATCTCGGCGTCGCTCCGCGCCGAGCCCGACGACCCGCCGACTGCGCCGCCGAACAGCCAGGACACCAGGGTGACCTGCTCTTTTCGGCAGACCGGGCACGGCCTGTCGGTCGCCTCGCCGTGAAACTTCGCAGCGCGCAACAGGTACGTGTCGGCGTCGCACACGTCTTTCAGTGCGATCTCGCCCACTCGTATGCGCGCCAGCGTGGAGCGCCGCGCGAGGGCGTAGTCGACCTGTTGACGATGCACGGCCTCCAGCCTAGACGCGCCGCCGTCGTCGCCCGCGTGTGATGGAGATCAAACAGCAGAAGCTACCGATCGGTTCGAAACGAGTTATATCGATGCGATACATTGAGTGCTGCATCCAGCCGTCACAACGTACCGAGAGGAGGACCCGACATGCTCGAAATGGCTGTCCTGGGTCTTCTGCTCGAGTCACCGATGCACGGCTACGAGCTCCGGAAGCGACTGACCGGCCTGCTCGGCGCGTTCCGCGCGTTCTCCTACGGCTCCCTGTACCCGACGCTGCGCCGCATGCGCGCCGACGGACTCATCGCCGAGGACGACGCCGATGTCGCCACGGGCGTCAAGGTCCGTCGTGGTCGCCGCGTGTACCGCTTGACGCCGCTCGGCGAGGCCCGCTTCAGCGAGCTCGTCGCCGACACCGGACCGCAGAACTACACCGACGACGGCTTCGGCGTGCACCTCGCGTTCTTCAGCCGCACTCCCGCCGTCGCCCGCATGCGCATCCTCGAGGGCCGACGCCGCCAGGTGGAGGAACGCCGGGAAGGACTCCGCGAGATGCTGAGCCGCGCGATGGGGTCGAGCGACCACTACACGCGTCAGATGCACGAGCTGAGCCTGGAGACCTCCGAACGCGAGGTCCAGTGGCTCAACAGGCTGATCGCCGATGAGGCGTCGGCCGGCTCCACAGATTTGAATGCCGCGCCGCCGACTCCCGGCGGCCGCATCGAAGAAGGAAAGAAATCGGCGGTACAGCAATCCGCCGTACCGCCACAGAAAGAAGGAGAGCCCGACCATGGGTGAAACCAATAACGTGCGCGTGGCCATCGTCGGCGTGGGCAACTGCGCCTCATCCTTGGTCCAGGGCGTGCACTACTACAAGGACGCCGACGAGAACGCCACCGTTCCCGGTCTGATGCACGTGAAGTTCGGCCCGTACCACGTCCGCGACGTCGAGTTCGTCGCCGCGTTCGACGTGGACGCCAAGAAGGTCGGCTTCGACCTCGCCGAGGCGATCAACACCAGCGAGAACAACACCATCAAGATCGCTGACGTGCCGCCGCTGAACGTGCCCGTGCAGCGCGGACACACCCTCGACGGACTCGGCAAGTACTACCGCGAGACCATCACCGAGGCCGACGGCGACGGAGTCGACGTCGTTCCGGCGCTCAAGGACGCGAAGGTCGACGTCCTCGTCTCGTACCTGCCCGTCGGCTCGGAGCAGGCCGACAAG
>JASLJL010000209.1 GCA_030152405.1 Gordonia sp. (in: high G+C Gram-positive bacteria)
CACCAGGCGTCGACGTGGTGCGCTTCCCCGCCTGAGACGGATCAGGCGGGACCACCGCCATGCCCACGCCGTCTTCCGGTGGTTGAGCCGTGTCGAAACCACTCCCAGCGCACGGCACCTGGTTTCGACTCGACGCCTCGCCTGGCGGCTCGGTGTCGGCTCAACCACCGAACAACCGAACCGCCGCACCGGTGGTTGAGCCGGGACCGGAGCGCCAGCGGAGGACCCGCGTCGAAACCACACTCACCTCGCCTGGCGGCTCGGAGTCGGCTCGACCACCGAACAACGCCGGTCGAGACGAACCGGCCGGAGGCGGACGTCCTATTTGGCGACGCGGCGGAGCTTCACGTTGGCGAACTCGCCGAGACCCCACTGGCCGAGTTCGCGGCCGTAGCCGGACTGCTTCACGCCGCCGAACGGGAGGCCCGGGAGCGAAGTGCCGTGCTCGTTGACCATCGCGTTGCCGACATCAAGACGCTCGGCGATCTCCTTGCCGCGTTCGACGTCGGACGTCCACACCGAACCGGTGAGGCCGTACTCGACGTCGTTGGCGAGCGCGACCGCCTCCTCGTCGGTGGCGACCGAGTAGACGACGGCCACGGGACCGAAGATCTCCTCGCTGTACAGGTTCATGTCCGGTGTGACACCGGTGATGACACCCGGCGACATGAACGCACCCGGGCCGTCGAGCGCCGCGCCACCGGTGTGCAGCGTGGCACCCTGGCTGACGGCCTCCTCGACCTGCCGGACCACTTCGTCACGCGCAGCGATCGACGACAGCGGCCCGACGAACGTCGACGCCTCGGCCGGGTCCCCCACTGCGAGTGCGTTCACGCCGTCGATGAGGCCGGCGACGAAGTCGTCGTACAGGTCTTCCTTGACGATGAAACGCTTGGGCGAGTTGCAGGCCTGGCCCGCGTTCATCATCCGCATGCCCGCCGCCTTTGCGCCGGCCGAGCGTGCGTCGTCACTGTCGAGAACGATGAAAGCGTCCGAACCGCCGAGCTCGAGAACCGACTTCTTCAGGTTGCTCGCGGCGATCTGGGCCACCGCGGCGCCCGCGCGGCTGCTGCCGGTGAGCGAGACGCCCTGGATGCGACGGTCGGCGATCATCGTCGCCGCCTGCTCGTTGGTCGCGTAGACGTTGATGTAAGCGTCTGTCGGCACCCCGGCGGCATGCGCGATCTCTTCCATCAGCGCCGACGACTCCGCACAGATCGGCGCGTGCTTGAGCACGATCACGTTGCCCAGCAGCAGGTTCGGAGCGACGAATCGGGCCACCTGGTAGTAGGGGAAGTTCCACGGCATGATGCCGAGAATCGGGCCGACCGGCACACTCGTGACCGACGACTCCGCGGCCCCCTGCGGATCGAGCTGCTTGGTCTCCAGGAGCGCGGGACCGTTCTCCGCGTACCAGTCGTAGATCATCGAGGTCAGCGCCAGCTCACCACCGGCCTGCGGCAGCGGCTTGCCCATCTCCTTCGAGATCACCGCGCCCAGTTCCGCGGCACGGTCTCGGTAGGCCTGAGCGGTGGCCCGCAGCACCGCCACACGCTCGTCGATCGAGGAGGTGCGCCACGACTGGTAGGCCGCCGCGGAGCGTGCGAGGATCGGCTCGATCTGGTCGTCCGAGAGGGTCTCGAACTCCTTCTCGACGGTTCCGGTGGTCGGATTCGCTGTCACATAAGACGTCATGCGCCCGACCATACGCCGACTTATGACCCGTCGGTCCGAATCTGCGCGAGCTCGGTGAAGACACTGGTCAAGCGTGCGACGTACTCGTCTACACCGCTCGCGACCGGGCCCCCGGCATTGACCGAGACAGTGAGGGTGTCACCGATCCGGTGAACTCCGTGCGTGAGACTGTGTGCGCTCGACAGCGCGGGGAATCCTGCGGTGAACCGGACTGCGCCTCCGCCGAGCGTCAGATCGGCCGGACCTCTGTGCACCGATGAGACCACTGTCCAGCCGGCGACCGACGTAGGTGACGACGCACCCGCCCCGAGCCGAGCCGCCGTCGCCGCGAGGACAGCGGGCGCCGAATTCGCGGCCCGGCGGGACGCCGCACGACCGGCAGAGGACACGCGGGACCGCGCTGCCGAGATCTCGTCGGCGATCAGTGCCGCGCGTCGCCCGCGATCGCGGACGTCCGCGTGCAGACCGATGCCGACCGTCTGGAAACTGTTGCGCGCCGGCTGCTCCCGCTGATCGTCGAACGCGACGGTCAGCTCCACCGACGAGTCCCGACGCGGCGCCCCCAGGAAACTCGGCAGCACCTCGGCGATGCCGACCAGCACGCCGACCGTCGCAGACCTCCCGGCCACCCGCAGCGGAGGGGCGTCGACGGTGATCGTCCGAAGCTCACGCGACCCGCTCACTCCGACGTTCGCTCGTGTCGGTGCCACGTCGACGCGCCCACCGACCGGCTCACCGTTCGCCCACACCGCGAGACCGCGGACCGTCGCGCGCAGCAGGTGCGGTCCGATCAACGCGCCGGCGCGTACAGACGCCAGTCGAGTGTCGTGGATCGACACGGGCTCATCCCGCACCAGGGGTGCGGGTCCGCCGCCGAAGAGGGCACGGGCGATCGACGACACCCGGCGACCGTCACCGATCGCGTGTGAGATCTGCAGCACGGCGACTCGCGCTCGGCCGTCCACCCGCGGGACGCCTCCGACATCGGTGAACACGTGGATCCGCCACAGCGCCGATGACTCGTGCAGCGGACGGAGCCGGGCGACCGAGGCAAGACACGCGGGCCAGTCGTCACCGGCTGCGAGGACGATCGCGTCGTCTCGGATCGGTGCAGGCACCCACCGCGGAAAGTCGAGGTCGCCGGGCACGTCGCGGACGTCCAGATGCAGATCGGCGATGGCCGCCGCACGTCGACGCAGCTCACCGACGACTGTCGACGGTCCGACGGAGTCGAAGGCGAAGAGCAGGAACTGGTCGTTCGACGCGTTCCGGCCCGCCCAGTACATGGCAGCGTCAGCGGGCGCCATGGAGTACATCAGGATCCTTCCACCCCACCTGAATGCCATCGGCCAATGGCAACGTGGGAACGTAGCGTCATGGCAATCACGTCCGCCGGCGACATCGATCCGGCAACTCCCGTCATCGTAGGCGTCGGTCAGGCGTCCGAACGTCTCGGCGACGCCGACTACCGCGGAGTCGGCGAAGCCGATCTGGCCGCCGACGCCGTCCGTGCCGCCTTCGCCGACACCGGGATCGACACCGCGCAGATCGCGGCGCTGATCGACGTCGCGGCGGCTGTGCGGTCGTTCGAGAAGTCCAGCCCCGCGTCGTCCTCACCGCTCGGTCGGCCGAACAACATGCCGCGGGCCGTCGCCGTCCGAACCGGCATGGTTCCCCGTCGGGCAGTCGAAGAGGTGACCGGCGGCCAGAGCCCGCAGCACCTCGTCACCGAGTTCGCCACTGAGATCTCGCTCGGCCGCACCGACGCGGTCGTGCTGTTTGGCGCCGAGGTCATGTCGACGGTTCGCGCCGCCCTCAAGCAGGAGGAGCGACCCGACTTCACCGAGAACGTCGACGGTCAACTCGAAGACCGCGGCTACCAGATCGCGGGACTCACCTCGATCGACGAGGTGAAGCACGGCGTCGTGATCCCGATTGCGCAGTACTCCCTGCTCGAGAACGCTCGCCGGCACCGACTGGGCATGTCGCAGTCCGAGTACGCGACCGACATGGGCGAGCTGTTCGCGCCGATGACCCGTGTGGCCGAGGCGAATCCTCACGCGGCGAGCACCCATGTGCATTCCGCCGACGCCCTCGCCGTGCCGACCGACGAGAACCGGCGCGTCTCTGTGCCGTACACACGTCGCCTGGTGTCTCGAGATCAGGTCAACCAGGCCGCCGCAGTGGTGCTCATGTCGGCGGGCGCCGCGACGCAGGCCGGCATCGATCCGTCACGGTGGGTATTCCTCCACGGTTACTCCGACCTGCGCGAACCACCTCTGCTCGAGCGTCCGGACCTGTCCCGGTCGCCCGCTGCCGCCGCGGCCCTCGACGCGGCGCTGGAGATGGCGGGCATCGGGATCAGCGACGTCTCGGCGCTCGACCTGTACAGCTGCTTCCCGATCGCCGTCTCGAACGCCGCCGACGCACTCGGCCTCACCGCCGACGACCCGCGCGGCCTGACCGTGACCGGCGGCCTCCCCTACTTCGGCGGTCCCGGCAACAACTACTCGATGCATGCGATCGTCGAGATCGTCGCCCGCGCCCGCCGTGCACCCGGGTCGTTCGGGCTCGTCGCCGCCAACGGCGGCGTGATGAGCAAGTACTCGGTCGGGGTGTACTCGACGACGCCGCGGGCGCTGCCGTCGTCGACCTCGGACGATGTGCAGGCCGAGCTGGACGTGGCGCCCCGCGTCGAGATCAGCCGGTACGCCGACGGTCGGGCGACGATCGAGACGTTCACCGTCCTCAATCCAGACCGGGACGACCGTGCCGGGACGGTGATCGGACGACTGTACGACGGGACCCGGTTCATCGCGACCGCCGACGGCGACGCTCTGCTCGATCTGCTGACCGGACCGAGCGATCCCATCGGCCAGACCGTGTACGCACGTTCGTCGGCCTCTCGGAATGTCGTGACCGCGGGCCGCGCCGAGCTCGACGAACGCCATCCGCGGCCCGTCGTCGGTTTCGCCGACGACTACCAGGATCTCCTCGTCCGACGGGACGGACACGTCCTCGAAGTGGTGATCAACCGTCCCGACTCCCGCAACGCGATCAGTCCGGCCACCAACGCCGAGCTCGACGCCGTCTTCGACGCGTACTTCGCGGACCCGGATCTCTGGGTCGCGATCCTCACCGGCGCCGGAGACAAGGCGTTCTCCTCCGGCAACGACCTCGCCGCCAGTGCCGGCGGAAGCGGCCTGTCGATGCCGGAGAACGGGTTCGCGGGCCTCACCGCGCGGCGTCACCTGCCCAAGCCGGTGATCGCGGCCGTGAACGGCTTCGCCCTCGGCGGGGGTCTGGAGATCGCCCTCGCCTGTCACGTGATCGTCGCCGACGAGAAGGCCACATTCGGACTACCGGAGGTCAAAGTCGGGCTGGTCGCCGCGGCAGGCGGTCTCGTCCGCCTTCCCCGCGTGCTTCCGCCGGCGCTCGCGCGGGACATGATCCTCACCGGCCGCCGCATCGACGCCGACGAGGCCCTGGCTCACGGCCTGGTCTCACGCGTCGCTCCACACGGCGACGTCCTCGACCTCGCCCGGTCGGTCGCACAGGAGATCCTGGCGGCGTCACCCGTCGCGGTTCGCTCGTCGATCAGCACCATCTCGGGCGCCGACGCCGAATCCGACACGGTGACGGCCGTGCGGAACAGCCTCGAGGTCCTCAACACGGTCCTCGTCAGTGAAGACACTCGCGAGGGCATCATGGCGTTCGTCCAGAAGCGCCGGCCGAACTGGTCCGGAAGGTAGCCGGAGGCGGCTCAGGCGGACAGCGCGGCCTCGAACCAGTTGGAGAACTCGCAGGCGAGATGCCATCGATGCCCGGAGATCACGCCCTGCAGCATCGGCAGCGGGAACTCGACCAGCAGCCGCGCGTGGACGCCGGTGTCGGTGTCGCGGAACTGATGACGGACGCCCCCGATCGGGCGACCCGTCGAACTGAGCGCGACGCCGTCGAGCCGTACCGGGAACTGCGGGTCGATCGGAGTGACCAGGCTCGACACGTCGTCGTAGTCGATGTCGAAGAGCGCGGCGAACGGACTGCCCCCATTGGTCTCCAGCACCTGCTGGCGGCCGTCGGCCATCCGAAGGACGAAGTGGTCCGGACAGGCGCGTTCCATCGCGTCCTGGTCGGACGAGAACGTGATCTCGGTGAACCAGTCGGCGAACTGCTGCGCCGTGCCGCCGGGCACGTCGAGTTCGCTGACGCAGATGCGTCGGCGACGACTGACGGACGCCTGCGCGCGCCCGACGACGTCGGCGATCCGGGAGTCCCGCGAGAGACGACGCAGGATCTCGTCGTCACCGAGTGCCCGCTTGGTCTGCAGCCAGACCTCGCGGCGTTCGCTGATCGGCATTCGGCTCGGCGCCGCGACGCCGAGCTTCTTCGCGGCGGCGTCGATTCGAAGGTCCTCCCACGCGAGCACGTCGGCGCGAGCAACCTGCCGGCCGTTGATCGTCGCGGTGATGTCGAGTTCAGGCACGGCCATCTCAATCCCTAACGCTAGGTTACCTATCGTTAACGACACGCTAAGCGAGTCGCTTCGCCACGTCAACGCCTGCGCCGGGAAGGATGGAGACCGTGTCCGACTCCGACCGACCGAACCGACGCCCGGGCGGGCGATCCGCGCGCGTGCAGGAGGCCGTCGAATCCGCCGCCCTCGAGTTGCTCCTCGACGGCGGCCGCGCACGTCTGACGATGCGCGCCGTCGCACAGGCGGCCGGCGTCGCCGAGACGACGGTGTACCGACGATGGCCGTCGACCGACCATCTGACCGCCGCCGCCCTGCTACGACTCGCCGGCACAGACAACCCGATCCCCGACACGGGATCACTCGATGGCCACCTCACTGCACTCCTCAGCCAGATCGTCGACCTGCTGACCCGACCCGACGTCGTGCGCGTGGTGCGCAGCGCCGCGTCGCTCGACGACGATGAGACGTCCGGAGCAGCACGTGCCGCATTCTTCACCAGCAGGTTCGCGGCGTCGTCGGCGATCGTGGAACGGGCCGCCGAGCGCGGCGAACTCCCCGCCACCACCGATCCCTACCGCGTGATCGAGACTCTCGTCGCACCGGCTTACATGCGGGCGCTCCTCGGCAACCGGACGTTCGACGACAGATTCGTCGCGGATTCAGTGGCTTTCACGATCGCCGGAGCGAGGGCGTTCGACGCAGAACCGCCCCGAACCTAGGTCCGCCCGACCAGGATGAGGTCCATGCACTGGTTCAACTGGTGGTGGAGTCACGAGGTGGTCCACGGCGGCAAAGGCCCTCTGCTGCTCGCCCTGGTCGCGTTCGTGGTGACGTTCGTCCTCACACGGATCATCACTCGTCTGATCCGAGCCGGCGTCGGCCCGTTCGGCGACATCGACATCGACGGCGTCCATCTGCACCACTCGACGCCGGGTGTCGTGATGGTGGTGGGCGGTGGACTCACCGCAGTCGGCGCGCCGCCCCTGTCCGCGTGGGCCTACCTCGCCGCGTTCGCCGTCGGAAGCGGTTCTGCACTGGTCCTCGACGAGTTCGCGATGATCTTCCGCCTGCGGGACGTGTACTGGACCGAGGAGGGTCAGATGTCGGTCGGCGCCGCGACGCTCGCCGCGGCGTGTCTCGGCCTGGCGGTGGTCGGCCTGTCGCCGGCGAGCGTGCCCGGACTGACCGGAGCCGTCTTGTGGATCCGCTACGCGTTGATGGCCTTCCTCACGGTCAATCTCGTCTCCGTCGCCGTCGTCGCACTGAAGGGCAAATACCCGACGGCAGTGGTCGGCGTGTTCGTCGCTCCGGTCGCATGGATCGCCGCCGTCCGACTCGCTCGGCCGTCGTCGCTGTGGGCACGCCTGCGCTATGACGAACTCGCCAAGCAACGGGCCCGCGACCGTCTGGAGCGGTTCGACCGCAGGTGGGGACCGGTACAGCGCTGGTGGGCGAACCTGATCGGCGGCCGCCCCACAGCCGCAGGCCATCGCCCCGAGAGAAACTAGGACGTCCAACCTATTGCATTACTTGGACATCCAAGTTTATGGTGATCGTGACCACCACAGAGTTGGACGAGAGGCTGTTTCACATGGGCGATCTGCGCACCATCGACCACTACATCGACGGCGCACGCGTCGCGGGCACCGGCGCGACCGCCGACGTCTACGACCCCAGCACCGGGGCCGTGCAGGCGCAGGTCCCGCTCGCGTCGACCGCCGACGTCGACGCCGCCGTCGCCTCGGCCGCGGTCGCACAGCGCGAATGGGCGTCGTGGAACCCGCAGCGCCGCGCACGCGTCATGATGCGGTTCGTCGACCTGGTGAACCAGAACATCGACGAACTCGCCGAACTGCTGTCGTCCGAACACGGCAAGACGATCGCCGACGCCAAGGGCGACGTGCAGCGCGGCATCGAGGTCATCGAGTTCTCGATCGGCATCCCCCACCTGCTCAAGGGCGAGTACACCGAGGGCGCGGGCACCGGCATCGACGTCTACTCGATGCGTCAGCCGCTCGGTGTCGTCGCGGGCATCACCCCGTTCAACTTCCCGGCGATGATTCCGCTCTGGAAGGCCGGGCCCGCACTGGCCTGCGGCAACGCGTTCGTCCTCAAGCCGTCCGAGCGAGACCCCTCCGTCCCGGTCCGCCTCGCGGAACTGTTCTCCGAGGCCGGACTCCCGGACGGCGTGTTCCAGGTGGTGCACGGCGACAAGACCGCCGTCGACGCACTCCTGAACAATCCCACGATCCAGGCCGTCGGCTTCGTCGGCAGCTCGGACATCGCGCAGTACATCTACTCGACGTGCGCTGCGAACGGGAAGCGCAGTCAGGCGTTCGGCGGCGCCAAGAACCACATGATCATCCTCCCGGACGCCGACCTCGATCAGGCCGTCGACGCGCTCGTCGGCGCAGGCTACGGCTCCGCGGGTGAACGCTGCATGGCCATCTCGGTCGCCGTGCCGGTCGGCGAGGAGACCGCCGAGGCGCTGCGGGCGAAACTCGTCGAGCGGATCACCGCCTTGCGGGTGGGCCACAGCCACGACCCGGCCGCCGACTACGGTCCCCTGGTCAGCGCGGCCGCACTCGAGCGGGTGAAGAACTACATCGGTAAAGGCGTCGACGAGGGCGCCGAACTCGTCGTCGACGGCCGGACCCGAGGCAGCGACGACGCGCAGTTCAACGGCGCCGACATCTCCGGCGGCTACTACCTCGGCCCCACTCTCTTCGACCACGTCACCAAGGACATGTCGATCTGGACGGACGAGATCTTCGGCCCCGTGGTCACGATCGTTCGTGCCGCGGACTACGAAGAGGCCCTCGCCCTGCCGACCGAGCACGAGTACGGCAACGGAGTCGCGATCTTCACCCGCGACGGCGACGCCGCTCGCGACTTCACCTCCCGCGTCCAGGTGGGCATGGTCGGAGTCAACGTCCCCATCCCGGTGCCCGTCGCCTACCACACGTTCGGCGGCTGGAAGCGCTCCGGATTCGGCGACCTCAATCAGCACGGGCCGGCGTCGATCATGTTCTACACGAAGACCAAGACGGTCACATCGCGCTGGCCGTCCGGCATCAAGGACGGCGCCGAGTTCTCCATCCCGACGATGAACTGAGGACGCGGGCGATGCCGTATCCGGTTCTGAGCGACGACGACCGCATCGTCGTCGAGACCGCGCGCGACTTCGCGCGCAAACGCATCGCGCCGTACTCCCTGGAATGGGATGCGACCAAGCACTTCCCGGTCGACGCGATGGCGGAGGCCGCGGCCCTGGGCATGGCGGCGATCTACACGCGGGAGGACGTGGGAGGCTCCGGGCTGCGCCGGATCGACGGTGTCCGGATCTTCGAGGAACTCGCCAAGGCCGATCCGGTCACGGCGGCGTTCCTCTCGATCCACAACATGTGCACCTGGATGGTCGACACCTACGGCACCGATGAGCAGCGCAAACGCTATGTACCGAAGATGGCGTCGATGGAATTCACGGCGAGTTACTGCCTCACCGAACCCGGTGCGGGATCGGATGCGGCGGCGCTGTCGACGGCCGCGAGACGCGACGGCGACGACTGGGTGCTGCGCGGGTCGAAGCAGTTCATCTCGGGCGGCGGCGTGTCGGACGTCTACGTGGTGATGGCGCGAACCGGCGACGCCGGGGCGCGCGGCATCTCGACGTTCGTGATCGAGAGGGACGCACCGGGACTGTCGTTCGGGCCGCCGGAGGCGAAGATGGGCTGGCACAACCAGCCGACCGCCCAGGTGATCTTCGACGACGTGCGGGTCCCGGCGGACGCCATGCTCGGCGGCGTCGACGGGGAGGGCACCGGTTTCACCATCGCCATGAACGGGCTCAACGGCGGTCGGCTGAACATCGCCGCGTGCTCCCTCGGCGGAGCGCAGGCCGCGTACGACGCTGCCCTGCAGTACGTCGCCGATCGCCACGCGTTCGGTGCGCCACTGATCGACGAACCGACGATCCGCGCAACGCTCGCCGAGATGGCGATGAACCTCGAGGCGTCTCGGCTGATGCTCTGGCGCGCCGCGGAGGCTCTCGACGTCGGCGACCCGGACAAGGTGGAGCTGTGCGCGATGGCGAAGCGATTCGTCACCGAGCACTGCTTCACGATCGCCGACCAGGCCCTGCAGCTGCACGGCGGGTACGGCTACCTGCACGAGACGGGTGTGGAGAAGATCGTCCGCGATCTGCGTGTGAACCGCATCCTGGAGGGGACCAACGAGATCATGCGGATGGTGATCGGCCGAGCCGAAGCCGCCCGCGCCACGAAGGGACAGAAATGAAGATCGCCTTCCTCGGATTGGGGAACATGGGCGGGCCGATGGCCGCCAATTTGATCGCCGCCGGGCACTCGGTGGTCGGGTTCGACCTGTCCGCCGACGCGGTCGCGCACGCCGTCGAGCACGGAGTGAGCGCCGCGGACTCGGCCGAATCCGCCGTCGACGACGCCGACGCGGTGATCACGATGCTGCCGAGCGGCGCGATCGTGAAGTCCGTGTACGACGCGGTGCTCTCGACAGCCGCCCCCGGGACGTTGTTCGTCGACTCGTCGACGATCTCGGTGGACGACGCACGCCACGTGAACGGACAGGCGCTCGCCGCGGGAATGCTGCAGGTGGACGCACCGGTGTCCGGCGGCGTGAAGGGCGCGACGGCAGGCACCCTGGCGTTCATGGTGGGCGGCGACGAGCAGTCCGTCGCCGCGGCGACCGCGGTGCTCGAACCGATGGCGGGCAAGATCGTCCCCTGCGGCGGATCGGGCAACGGTCAGGCGGCCAAACTGTGCAACAACATGATCCTCGCGGTCCAGCAGATCGCCGTCGGCGAGGCGTTCGTCCTGGCCGAGAAGTTGGGGCTGGCCGACCAGGCGCTGTACGACGTCGTCACCGGCGCCACCGGCAACTGCTGGGCGTTGCACACCAACTGCCCGGTCCCCGGGCCGGTGCCCACCGCACCGTCGGAGAACGACTTCAAGCCGGGGTTCGCGACCGCGTTGATGAACAAGGACCTCGGTCTCGCGATGGACGCTGTCGACACCACCGGCTCGCGTGCACCGCTCGGCTCACACGCCGCGCAGTTGTACGCCGACTATGCGTCCGAGCACGGGCATCTCGACTTCAGTGCGATAATCGACACCTTGCGTTGATCCACGTCGGCAGAAGGAGGGCTCGTGCGCGACGACCGTGATCCGATCGCACGAGCCCGTCGCAACTGGGAGGACGCGGGCTGGGGCGGCGAGATAGCCGACGGCATGGAGGCGGTCACCTCGGTGATGCGCGCTCACCAGATCATGCTGGCCCGCGTCGAGCAGGAGTTGAAGCCGTTCGGGCTGACATTCGCCCGCTTCGAGCTGCTGCGTCTCCTCGCGTTCACCCGCCACGGCGAACTCCCCATCTCGAAGGCGTCCGACCGTCTCCAGGTGCACGTCTCGTCGACGACGAGTGCGATCGCACGGCTTGTGGACGCGGCCCTCGTCGAGCGTCGTCCGCACCCCACGGACGGCCGCACGACGCTCGTCGCCATCACCGACGCGGGCCGCGACCTCGTGGAGTCCGCCACGGTCGCGCTGAACGACGTGTTCGCTCACATCGGCATGCCGGCCGACGAGTCACGGGCGCTTGTGGGTGCGATTCGGTCGCTCCGCGCAGCTCACGGCGATTTCTGAGCTGTTCGTCGGACGAGTCCGACGAGTAACGATCACGCCGATTCGAGCCCGGGCCTGTCGACTCGAGTTTCGGTAGCGTGGGTGATGTCATCCAATCGGATGAGCTGCCGGTGAGGCAGCAGTGCTCGATCGATAGGAGATTCACTCATGGGACTCGCAGACGACGCACAGAACAAGGCCGAGGACTTGAAAGGCCGCGCCAAGGAGGCGACAGGCGCGGCGATCGGCGACGACGACCTCAAGTCGGAGGGGCAGGCGGATCAGGGACTGGCCGCCGTGAAAGAGAAGGCCACCGAAGTAGCCGAGAAGGTGAAGGACGGCATCGACTCGGTGAAGGACAAGCTGACCGGGCACTGACCCGACACCACCTGGACAGAC
>JASLJL010000216.1 GCA_030152405.1 Gordonia sp. (in: high G+C Gram-positive bacteria)
GTTGTCGGAGATGTGGGAGCTGAAGTGAGCCATCACGAGCGCTCCGGAATCGGCGCTGGTGATGTAGAACAGCAGTCCGGTGAACGTGGCGATCACGACGAGCAACGGCGCGGCCGGGTATTGGTGCAGCAGCGCGTAGAACGCCTTCTCCGGCGTCTCGACGGCGGTCGTCGCGAAGTCGCCGTCCCGTCGGGCGACTTCGAGCGCGCTGTTCCCGAAGACGGAGATCCAGATGAGGATGAACGCGAACGGCACCGTCAGGGTGCCGATGACGAACTGTCGGATGGTCCGCCCTCGCGAGATCCGAGCGAGGAACAGCCCGACGAACGGCGCCCATGCGATCCACCACGCCCAGAAGAACAGCGTCCACGTCGCCTTCCACTCGCCGGTGTCCTCGTAGGCGAAGGTGTCGAGCGCCATCCCGGGGAACCGGCTCGCGAAGTCGCCGATGTTCTGGACCAGGCCGTTCATCAGGTACGTCGTCGATCCGGCGATCAGAATGAAGAGCAGCAGCCCGATCGCGATCACCACGTTGATCTCCGACAGCCTCTTCACGCCCTTGTCGACACCGGAGACCGCGGAGAGGATCGCGATGACCACGGCGACGGCGATCAGGCCCGCCTGCGCCCAATGGCTCTGTGCGATTCCGAACAGGTCCTCAAGGCCGACGTTGAGCTGCGCGACGCCGATGCCGAGGCTGGTGGCCAGTCCGAAGATCGCGCCGAGGAGTGCGGCGATGTCGACGGAGTCGCCGAGCAGACCGTCGACCCTGTCCCCGAAGATCGGATGCAGCGCCGACCGCAGACTAAGCGGCTTGTTGTACCGGTATGCGAAGTAGCCCAGCGACATGCCGATCAACCCGTACAGGGCCCACCCGATGATCCCGTAGTGGAACAGCGTCCACACCACGGCTTGGCGGGTGGCCTCCATCGTCTGGCCCTGCCCGGTGGGTGGAGCCATCCACTGAGTCACCGGCTCGGCGACCGAGAAGAACATCAAGTCGATGCCGATCCCGGCCGCGAACAGCATCGCGGTCCAGGAGAAGAGGCGATACGCGGGCTTGGAGTGATCCGGCCCGAGCTTCACCCCGCCGACACGGGAGAAGGCCGCCCAGAGGACGAACAGCAGCACCGTGACCACGAGGGCGATGTAGAACCATCCGAGTTCGTCGGCCACCCAGGTGACGACGGCTTGAATCACCCGGTCCGCGCCGGCCGTGTCGACGAGGGCCCAGACGATGATCGCCACCACACCGGCGCTCGCCCCGAAGAACACCCGCTTGTTCACGGGAATCGAGGGCGGTACCGCTCCCCCTGCATCATCCGGATCCCCGGATGCCGACTGATGAACCTGCGTCACGACCACTCCCCTGACGACCTGTGTCTGCGTTACGTGAGTTTCCGGTTTCGTTCCGTGCCCAACCTACGCAGCAGCCGTACGGCGCATCTGGATCGTGACCGCATCGAGATGTCTTTGTGACGGCAAAAGGCTGCGGCCGACGGGAGTCCCGTCGGCCGCAGCCTTTTGTAGTTCAGCTGTCGCGAGCTGCGCTCAGCGACGGTCGAGATCGACCAGGCCCAGCTTCACAGCCTTGACCAGGCGACGCGGCATACGCTGCGTGACGCCGTTGATCTTCTCTTCCTGCAGGGTGACGTTATCCGCCTTCCACTGCGAACGACGGCTACGGGTGTTCGCCCGCGACATCCGGCGCTTCGGTACTGCCATGGTTCTCGCCTTCCTCACGTTCGGCGCGGGTGTGGGTCCGGGTCTCTCCCGACCCGTCGCAAACCCGCTGATCGCCTGTATCCACGGCAATCCGTCCGCGGCACACAACCTGAACAGATTAACCGGCCGACAGCCCTTGTGGCAAAACGAGTCGCAGGAACTAACGTTGCCCGCGTGTCTGGCGTCATCTCGGGGTTCACGGTGATCTTCCTCGTCGTCGGCCTCGGCTACCTCCTGGGGCGGACGGGGACCCTCGGCGACCACGCGTCGACGACGCTCGCGCGCCTGGTCTTCTTCATCTGCACCCCTGCGCTTCTGCTGCATTCGCTGGCCACCAGCGATCTCTCCGTCGTGTTCTCGCCGACGCTGGCCGTCGCTTCCGCATCCGCACTCGCCGTCGGTCTCGTCTACCTGGTCGTAGCTCGTTTCTGGCTCCGCCGACGGATCCCCGAGACGGTGATCGGGGCACTGTCGGCGTCCTACGTGAACAGCGTGAATCTCGGCCTGCCGATCGCGATCTTCGTCCTCGACGACGCGTCGTTCATCGCGCCTCTGCTGATGTTCCAGATCGTGTTCTACTCGCCCGTCGCCCTCACGGCGCTCGACCTGACCGCTCTCGAGGAGAACCGTCGAGGATCGGTGTGGAAGACGATCGCCGTCCCGCTTCGGAATCCGATCCTCGTGGGCGGCGTCATCGGGCTCGCGGTGTCCATCTCTGGGTGGACGCCGCCTCAGGCGATCCTCGAACCGGCCGACATGCTCGGGCAGGCGTCGGTTCCTCTCGCCCTGCTGACGTTCGGCCTGACCCTCACCGGCACGTCGATCTTCAAGAAGGGCGAGAGTCCCCGGCGCGATGTGGTCCTCGCATCGGTTCTGAAAATGCTCGTGATGCCGGCCGTGGCCTACGCGCTCGCGCGGTGGGGATTCGGGATGAGCGGTCAGGCACTGTTCGCCCAGGTGGTGATCGCCGCCCTTCCGACCGCACAGAACGTGCTCGTCTACGCGACCCGATAT
>JASLJL010000227.1 GCA_030152405.1 Gordonia sp. (in: high G+C Gram-positive bacteria)
GAGGACTTCGCCGACGAACCGCGAGACGGCGGCGGAAGGTAATTTGTACTCGTGCCCACTGATGATCCGCGACGCGGGTCGCGTCGGGTTCGGGCCGGTGGGCCCGGAGGGCAGCGGGCCGCGTCGCGGATCATCAGTGGTCACGAGTACAAATTACCTTCCGCCGCCGTCTCGCGGTTCGTCGGCGAAGTCCTCGATGCGTGGAACCGTCGGCGAGACGGGCGGATGCTCGGTGCGCGCTCGGCGCGCGACCACCACGATGGCGGTCACCAGCAGGAGCAGCGTGGAGCCGACCACGGCGAGAAGTTTGTTGCCCATTCCTCCAGGTTGCCAGGTGATTCGATGCCATGCCAACCGTGTCGACGCTGATAGGGGCCCGATCACATCAGATTGTCAGGGGGACGTGGTTTGATGGAACTCGTGAGTGAGCAGAACAAGACCGCGACCCTGCACACCAATCGCGGCGACATCGTCATCGAACTCTTCCCGAACCACGCACCGGTCACCGTTGCGAACTTCGTCGGTCTGGCCGACGGCTCCAAGGAGTACTCGTCGACCAACGCGAAGGGCGAGGCCAGCGGTCCGTTCTACGACGGGGCGATCTTCCACCGCGTCATCGAGGGTTTCATGCTCCAGGGCGGCGACCCGACCGGCACCGGTCGCGGCGGCCCGGGCTACCAGTTCCAGGACGAGTTCCACCCGGAACTCCAGTTCGACCGCCCGTACCTCCTCGCGATGGCCAATGCCGGACCGGGCACCAACGGCTCGCAGTTCTTCATCACCGTCGGCCCGACCCCGCACCTGAACCGTCGCCACACGATCTTCGGCGAGGTCAAGGACGCCGCGTCGCAGGCCGTCGTCGACGCCATCGCCACCACCAGCACCGACCGGGCAGACCGTCCGCTCGAGGACGTGGTGATCGAGAGCGTCGAGCTCTCCTGACTTGAACCAGGTCTGTTACCGACACACCGACCGCCCCACCGCGCTCTCGTGCACGCGGTGCGGGCGGTCGGCCTGTCATGAATGCCTCCGTCCCGCCTCGGTGGGACAGCACTGCGTCGACTGCATCGCACAGGACTCCGCGTCGGCGCGTGTGACGGGTCCGACGCCCGTCGTCGCCGCGGCCGACGGGAAGCCGGTGGTCACGTATGCACTGATCGCACTGAACGTGCTGGTCTTCGGCGTCGTGATGCTGCAGGCGCGCGGATCCGAGTTGTTCATGTCGTCGGTCTATCGCGAAGGCGTCCTGATCACGGGCGCCGGATTCGACGACGAGTACTGGCGGCTCCTGACCTCGGGGTTCCTCCATCAGGGAGTGTTCCACCTCGGGGTCAACATGTTCTCGCTGTATGTGATCGGCGCCGACCTCGAACGAGTACTCGGACGCGGTCGTTATCTCGCCGTCTATCTGGTGAGCCTGCTCGGCGGCAGCGCCGCCGTCATGGCCTTTCAACACGGACTGACCGCGACCGCCGGAGCATCGGGCGCGATCTACGGATTGATGGGCGCCCTGCTGATCCTGCTGCTCCGCGTGAAGGCTCCGGTGCAGACGGTGCTCGTCGTCATCGCCGTTAACCTCGTGATCTCGGTGTCGATCCCGGGCATCTCGCTGTACGGGCACCTCGGCGGGCTGGCCTTCGGGGCCGCCGCAGCCTGCGTCGTCCTCTGGCTCCCGACGAAGGTGCTGAGTCCGGAACGTCGGACGCGGGCGGCCGTCTCACGTGTCGGCTGGTACGGGCTCGCAGGCCTCGCGGTGCTCGCGCTCGTCATCGGGACGAGTCTCGGCGCGATCAGCTAGACAGCGTGACGTTCCCGGCGGGGGAACATTCCGCGCCGCTCAGTCCACTGGATATCCGGCTGCCTCGAGAGCGTCACGCACGACTGTCGGGTCGACGCCCAGATCCCATCGTCCGAAGACGAGCAGCCGGTCGTCGGGGAGATCGATCACCAGCTGGCGGCTGCGCCCGGCTAGTCGGCGGGTGTGCAGGATGCCGACCCGCACCACCTCGTCCGGAGTCAGCGAGACGCGTCCGGTGAGTGTTCGGACCTCGATGCGCGGCCCCGCGTAGACGGCGATCCGCGGGCGTCGAACGAGCGCGACGATCCCGGCGACGATCAGTCCTGCTGACGCGATCCCGATGAACACCATCGCGGGCGGTTCCGTGTACGAGGCCGCTGCGGCCGCGCCGAGTGCGACACCTGCGCCGATCAGTGCGATGCCGGCGGCGACGGGTGTCGACCAGGCGACGTTCGGCGACGATTCATCCACAGTCGCTCGATTCATCCACAGGCGTTGTCCACAGATGGGGACTACTTACACACATGTAATTTCCACACTGGGGACAGTCGGGAGCAGTCAGCGCCAGCCCATGGTCATCAACAGGCCGACCACCATGAAGCCGAACCCGATGAGCATGTTCCACGGGCCCATCTCGCTCATCCAGTGCAAGAACTTGCCCTCGGCGCCGAACGACTCCTGGGTCGCGCCCAAGTAGTAGACGAGCAGCCAGAGCAGGCCGATGAGCATGAGCCCGAACATGACGGACTGGTACACGACACCCGACGGACCCGCCTTCACCTTCACCGGAGTACGGCTGGCGCTGTTGACGGTGTAGTCGGTCTTCTTCCTGACCTTTGACTTCGGCATACCCTCTACGGTATCCCAGCTGCACCGCAGGCAGCGAAAACGATAACCTTGCAGGCGTGCGCATCCTCGTCATCGACAACTACGACAGCTTCGTCTACAACCTGGTCCAGTACCTCGGCCAGCTCGGAGTCGACGCAGTCGTGTGGCGCAACGACGACGAGAATCTCGCCGATCTCGACGCCGTCGTCGCCGACTTCGACGGAATCCTGCTCTCGCCCGGGCCCGGCACGCCGTCGCGCGCCGGCGCCACGGTGCCGATGGTCTCCGTCGCGGCGAAGGCCGGAACGCCGCTGCTCGGCGTCTGCCTCGGTCATCAGGCGATCGGCGAGGCCTTCGGGGCCACCGTCGACCGCGCTCCCGAGCTGCTGCACGGCAAGACCTCACTCGTGAACCACGACGGTCGGGGCGTCCTCGCCGGACTGCCCGACCCGTTCGTCGCCACCCGCTACCACTCGTTGACGGTTCTCCCCGAGACCATTCCGGACGTCCTCGAAGTCACCGGAACCACCGACACGGGGATCGTCATGGCGATGAAGCATCGCGATCTCCCGATTCACGGAGTTCAGTTCCACCCGGAGAGCGTCCTGACCCAGGGTGGGCACAGAATGCTCGCCAATTGGCTCGCGGTGTGCGGCTTCGACGTTCCGGCAGGCCGCGTGGACGAGCTCGAAGCGCAGATGGCGCAGGCGCTCGCCGACTGAGTCGGGCTAGAAGAGACTGCCCTTTCCGACCACCACGGACACGGAGTCGGACTTCTTCATCTTGTCGCCGGACGCGGGACGCTGCGACATGACCTTGCCGTCGTTGGGGCTGCTCAGCGGCACCTTGCGCTCGGTGATATTGAGCGTGGTGTCTGACCACCCGGCCTGGGTGAGCGCAGCCTGCGCCTCGTCGGGCGTCTTGCCGCGCAGGTCGGGGACCACGAACATGTTGCCGCGCGAGATCATCACCTGGACGGTGCTGCCGACACGGATCGGCTGACCGTCGCTCGGCGAGGTGTTGACCACCTGACCCGCGGGCAGTTCCGAGTCGGCCGCGACGGTGACGACGTCGAGGCCCAACTGCTCGAGGGCGGTGGTGGCCTGACTCTCGGTCTGGCCGCGCAGGTCCGGGATCGTGACCTCCTTCGGACCGGTGCCGATGTAGAGGACGACGGTGCTGGTCACGGCCACGGTGGCGCCGGTCTGCGGATTGGTGCGGACCACCTTGTCTTTGAGCGCGGTGGTCGAGTCGATCTTCTCGACTTTCACGTTGTCGAACCCTTGGACGCGGAGCGCCGACTTCGCGTCGTCGAGGCTCTTGCCGCGCAGATCGGGCACCGGACTTCGCTGCGGGCCCGAGGACACGTACAGGGTGACCTCCGATCCCTTCGGAGTCGGGACGTCGTCGCCCGGAACGGTCCTGGTGGCGAGGCCTTCGGCGATGTCGGCGCTGGCCTCCTGCTGTTCCTTCACGTCGAACCCGGCCTGTTCGAGGTTCGCCTTCGCCGCCGCGGCCGAGAGGCCCGCGACCTTGGGAACCGCGATCGACGGCTGCTCCGGCGTCCACGGCGCCCACACGAGCAGACCGCCGACGAGGGCGAGGATGGCGATCAGGGCCACGGCCACCTGCAGGCGACGACGGCGGTACAGCGGGGTCGGCTCGTCGTCGATCACCTCGGACAGCCGGTGACCGCCGCGACGGGTGGTCGGCTGCT
>JASLJL010000241.1 GCA_030152405.1 Gordonia sp. (in: high G+C Gram-positive bacteria)
ACAGTGCGTTCCGGCGATCGCCCCGCGTCGCGCGCCTTCGGGACCGAGCTCGTCGTCCACCAGCCACGGGTCCTCGGCACTGCGCACCACCACGCCGTGGTGGATCTCGTAGCCGTTCACTCTCGACATGTCGGGGTCCTGCCCGGCGAATCGGCGCAGCGTCTTCTCGGCGCGGAACTCGATGTCGACGTCGAGCAGTCCGAGCCCGGCCACCTCGCCCGCGCCGGACTCGACGGGATCGACGATGCGGCGCGCCAACATCTGGAATCCGCCGCAGATGCCGAGGACGGCGCCGCCTCGGCCTGCGCGTTCGACGATCGCGTCGGCCAGTCCGCGTTCACGCAGCCATCCGAGGTCGGCGACGGTCGCCCGAGTGCCGGGGACCACGACGAGGTCGGCGGCGCGCACGGCCGCGGGATCGTCGACCCAGGTGACGTCGACGTCCGGCTCGCAGGCCAGCGCTTCGACGTCGGTGGTGTTGGACGTTCGGGGCAGTCGGATCGCGGCCACGGTGAGCGTGACGCCTCCGGTGTGGGCGACCGGGCCGCCCACCCGACGGCCGACCGGCGAGGCGAGCGAGTCCTCCGCGTCGATCCACAGATCGTGCGCGAACGGCAGCACCCCGAGAGTGGGACGTCCGGTCCGCTCGAGGAGCGTGTCGAGTCCCGGCGCGAGCAGGGCCGGGTCGCCGCGGAACTTGTTGATGACGAAGCCCGCCACGAGCGCCTGGTCGTCGGCGTCGAGGAGTGCGAGCGTTCCGAACAGGTGCGCAAGAGATCCGCCGCGGTCGATGTCGGTGACGAGGAGCACCGGGAGGCGCCCCGCTCGGGCCAGTCCCATGTTGGCGATGTCGGTGGCACGCAGGTTCACCTCGGCTATCGAACCCGCGCCCTCGCAGATCACGACGTCGTAGTCGTCGCGGAGGGAGGCCAGCTCGGCGTCGACCACGTGGGCGAGCTCGGCACGCCGGGAGTGATAGTCGGCGGCTCCGACGTCGCCGTACGGCCGACCTCGGACGATCACGTGCGACCGCCGGTCGCTGCCGGGCTTCAGCAGAACCGGGTTGAACCGGGTGTCCGGTTCCAGTCCGCAGGCCGCAGCCTGCAGCGCCTGTGCTCGACCGATCTCACCGCCGTCCACGGTGACCGCCGAGTTGTTCGACATGTTCTGCGCCTTGAACGGCGCCACTCGCACGCCGTCGCGCGCGAGCGCACGGCACAGTCCGGCGACGATGAGGCTCTTGCCCGCGTCACTGCTCGTGCCTCCGACGAGCAATGCGCCGTGCGGTGTCACGCGATCTCCAACGTCGGCAGCGTTTTCGCTTCCCTCGCCGGAGAACGTCGCCAACGTCGGCGCGTCACGCTACGCGTCGGGAAGGGTGAGGATCTCGGCACCGGCGTCGGTGACGACCAGGGTGTGCTCGAACTGGGCGGTCCACTTCCGGTCCGCGGTGACGACGGTCCAGTCGTCGTCCCACATCTCCCAGTCGTACCCGCCCAGGTTGATCATCGGCTCGATGGTGAACACCATGCCCGGTTCGAGGACGGTGCTGACGCTCGGCTCGTCGTAGTGCAGGACCACGAGGCCGTTGTGGAACGTCTCGCCGATGCCGTGACCGGTGAAATCGCGGACGACGGAGTAGCCGAACCGGCTCGCGTACGCCTCGATGACTCGGCCGACGACATTCAGCGCACGGCCGGGCTTCACCGCCTTGATCGCCCGCTCCGTCGCGATCCGCGTGCGATCGACGAGGTCACGCGCCTCCTGCGACACGTCGCCGGCGAGGAACGTCGCATTGGTGTCACCGTGCACGCCGTCCTTGAACGCTGTGACGTCGATGTTGACGATGTCGCCGTCCTGCACCACCGTCGAATCCGGGATGCCGTGGCAGATCACCTCGTTGAGCGACGTGCAGCACGACTTCGGGAAGCCCTTGTAGCCCAGCGTCGACGGGTATGCGCCGTGATCGAGCATGTACTCGTGAGCGATCCGGTCGAGCTCCGCGGTGGTCACCCCCGGTGTCACCGCCCGCCCGGCCTCAGCGAGTGCATTGGCCGCGATCTTCGACGCGACACGCATCTTCTCGATGGTCTCCGGAGTCTGGACCCACGGCTCGTTCCCCTCGGCGACCGAGTCCTTCCACACGTACTCGGGACGCTCGATCGCGTCGGGCACGGACAGGACCGGCGCGACGACGCCGGGAGTGAGCGGAGCACGAACAGTCATGTCGACGATTGTTTCATGCCGACGCGACGCCGACGGCCGCCGCCCGATCCGAGAGAGGTAAGGTATTCCTAACAGTCAGATCCGTTATTTCCAGACAGGCAGGCTTCGGTGATCGGTCGTCCACGCGTGTACGTCGCCGTGGTGATGATCCTCCTGCTCGTATCGGGCTGCACCACACAGCCGATCGAGACCGACGCCGCCCGCGCCGCGCGGCTGACGGCGTCCCTGCGCGTCGGCCCCACCACCGCTGTCCTCCCGACACCCGACATCGTGCCGGTGACGTCCGATCCGCAGGCGTCGCCCGGCGCCTCGCGGATCGTGGCCATCGACCGCAACGGGACGCTCGGCGCGATCGTTTACTCCCTCGGCCTCGGATCGCACGTCGTCGGACGCGACAAGTCGACCACCTTCCCGTCCGCACTCCCCGTGCCCGTCGTCACCGACGCCGGGCACGCGATCAACACCGAGCGCGTGCTCGACGCGGCACCCACCATCGTTCTGGCCGGAACCGACAGCAACCCGGCGGGGGCGGTCGACGCGCTGCGGCGAGCGGGCCTCCACGTGGAGCAGTTTCCGTCGGAGCGATCCGTCGCCTCGACGCCGGGACTGATCCGGTCGGTGGCGGCCGCGCTCGGCGTGCCCGCCGCGGGCGAGAAGCTCGTCGCACGAACCCAGACGCAGATAGCCCGGGCCCGCGCCTCGGTGCCCGACCTGCCGAGCAAGCCCACGATCGCGTTCCTCTACATCCGCGGCGAGTACCTTCTGCTGCTCGCCGGACCCGGATCGGGCGCAGACGACCTGATCGAGCATCTCGGAGGCACCGACGCCGGGACCGCGTCCGGACTCACCGCGCCGTTCACCACCGTGAGCGCGGAGAACCTGATGGCCGCCGACCCCGACGTGATACTCGTCATGACACAGGGCGCCGCCTCCGTCGGCGGCATGGACAAGGTGCTCGCGCTTCCCGCGATCGCCCAGACCAAGGCCGGGAAGTCGAAACGGATAGTCGAGATGGACGAGACGCAGATCCTGATGTTCGGCCCCGACACCGGATTGGTGATGAGTTCGCTGGCCGAGGCGATCTATGCGTGACCTCATCCGCGGCCGCACCCTGCTCGTACTCGCCTCGCTCCTCGTCGTGCTCTGCGTGGTGGTCGTCGTGTCCGCGGGAACGGGCGCCGTCTACGTGTCGCCGTCCGAAGTCCTCGGTTCGATCGCACACCACTGGCATCTGAACATCGGACCGCTGCCGAGTCACCCGAACGGCGAGACCGCGCTGTGGGTCACCCGATTCCCCCGCATCGTCCTCGGGCTCCTCGTCGGCGTCGCTCTCGGCGCGGCGGGCTGCCTGCTGCAGGGCATGCTGGCCAATCCCCTCGCCGAGCCGGGCATCATCGGCATCTCGTCCGGCGCCGCGATCGGCGCATGCCTGATGATCGTCATCGGCGGCACGGGAACCAACGGGTGGGCCGTGGCCGGCGCCGCCGCACTGTTCGGGCTCGCCACCACGTTCGCCGTCTACACCTTGTCGATGCGCGACGGTGCGTCGTCGACGATCATGCTGGTGCTCACCGGGATCGCGGTGAACGCGTTCGCCCTCGGCGTCATCGCATACCTGACCTATGTGGCCAGCACAGCCGCCCGCGAACAGATCGTCTTCTGGCAACTGGGATCGCTGGCCGGCAACGCGTCGTGGAGCCAGATCCGGGTGGTCGCTCCCCTGGTGATCGCCGGGCTCGCAGGCGGCATGGTGCTGGTCCGCAAACTCGACCTCCTCGCCCTCGGCGAAGTGCAGGCCGCGTCGCTAGGCGTCAACGTCGAGGTGGTTCGACGCCAGGTGATCGTCCTCGTGGCCATTCTCACCGCAGCCGCGGTGGCGTTCACCGGCATCCTGATGTTCGTCGGACTCATCGTCCCCCACGTCATGCGCCTGATCGTCGGGCCTCGTCACGCGATTCTGCTTCCGGCCAGTGCTCTCGGCGGTGCACTCGTGGTGGCTGCGGCCGACCTCGCCGCCCGAACCATGACCGCGGGCGAACTGCCTCTTGGCATGCTCACCTCGTTGATCGGCGGGCCCGCGTTCTTCCTCCTCCTGCGCCGCAAGAGTGCCGGAGCAGCCCTGTGACCGGGATCCGCGCGCGCGGCGTCTCCGTCGAGCTCGGCGGCCGAGAAGTCGTCTCCCACGTCGACCTCGACG
>JASLJL010000245.1 GCA_030152405.1 Gordonia sp. (in: high G+C Gram-positive bacteria)
GATGTGGTCCTTCTTTTGCTGAAGATTTGTCGGTGGGGTGGTGGTTTCGACACGACGCCTCGGCCGGCCGGCGCTCGACCTCGATCGGTGGTTGAGCCGGTGACGAGCGCGAGCGAGGAGCCGTGTCGAAACCAGAGGGGATCAGATCATCGAGCGGAGGTTCTCCGGAACCTCCAGGCCCATCGAGGCCAGGGCGGATGCGTGGTACGGCGTGCTCGGCACGTGGATCGCGTGGTTCAGGCCGGCGTGCACGTCACGCCAGAAGCGCTGCAGCGGCTTGTCCATGCGGAGCGCGTTGCCGCCGGAGCGGGCGTAGATCTGGTCGACGGCCATCACAGCGCGCCAAGCGGCGCGGATCTGGGTGCGTCGGCCTGCGGCGCGGTCGGCGAACGTGATCTCCTTGCCCGCGTCGACCATGTCGTAGATGCGGTCCACGTTGGCCAGCAGCTCCTGGCGTGCGGCGTTGATGTCGGCCGCGGCCTCGCCGATGGCGAACAGGTTGTACGGGTCGTCCTTGACGGCCACGCCCTGGGCGCCGACTCGGTCGCGCTGGTAGTCGAGGTGGCAGGCGAGAGCGCCTTCGGCGATGCCGATCACGGCGGAGGTGATGCCGAGCGGGAACATCGACGACCACGGCATCTTGAACAGGGTCTTCGTCATGCCTGCCTGGGCCTGCGCGGTTCCGTCGATCACGTGATCGCCGTTCATGACGCGGTACGACGGGACGAAGGCGTCCTTGACGATGATGTCCTTGGAGCCGGTGCCCTTGAGGCCGACGACGTTCCACGAGTCCTCGACGATCGTGTAGTCGCTGCGCGGCAGGATCATGTGCAGCATGGTCGGGGGCAGAGCCATCTCGCCCTCGGGAGTGCCGAGCATCGCGCCGAGGAAGATCCAGTCGCAGTGATCGGTGCCGGAGCTGAACTGCCACCGGCCGTTGAAGATGTAGCCGCCGTCGACGGGACGTGCGATGCCGGTGGGCGCGTAGGGCGACGCGATCCAGGTGTTGTCGTCGGCGCCCCACACCTCCTCCTGCACCTTCGGGTCGGCGAACGCCATCTGCCACGGGTGGACGCCGACGATGCCGCACACCCAGCCGGTGGCGCCGTCGAGGCTCGCGGCCTTCATGACGGTCTCGGCGAATTCGCGCGGATGCGCTTCGAGGCCGCCGTACTGCGCGGGCGCCAGCAGCTTCATCACGCCGGAGGCCTTCAGCTTCTTCGCGGTCTCGTCGGGCAGCTGGCCGAGTTCCTCGGCTTCGGGGCCCTGGTCGCGGATCTGATCGGCGATCGCTTCGATGTTCTCAATGGGTCGGGTCATGATTCCTCGTTCGAATGGAGTGGAAAGAAGGGGAGGAGGTGGGGATCGGTCAGGAGACGGTGTCGACGACGCGGCCTGCCGCGATGTTGTCCGCGACCTCCTTCTCCCAGCTCTCGACGGCACGCGTGGTGTCGATCTCGAACTCGAAGCGGTTCGTCATGTCGTCGGTGATGTCCTCGACATCGACGTAGAACTGCTTGTACCAGCGACGGAGCTGGTAGACGGGGCCGTCCTCCTCGGACAGCAGCGGATTGTCGATCGGAGCCTTGTCGCGCCAGATCTCGACGTCCTGTTCGAAGCCGACGCGCACGCCGTCCGCGAACTGAGCGGCCATCGCCTCGGCCGCGGCGGCGTCCATGCCCTCGGGCTTCTTCACGCTCGCGCCGTACATCAGAACGAAGGAGTTGTCGTCGACCGGGTAGTGGCAGTTGATCAGGTTGGTCTCGATCACCATGCCGTTCGCGTAGCTGCGGAGCACGTCGATCATGTAGGACGGCCCGTAGTAGAAGGCCTCGGATTCGAGGCGCGAATCGGGATCGTCGTAGTTCGTCCCGACCGTGATGTCGTCACGGGGAATCGAGTTCATCAACTGGCCGGCGACGTGACCTTCGAAGATGTTCTTGAAGAACTTGGGGAACGAGTAGTGCACGTAGAAGAAGTGCGCCATGTCGACGACGTTGTCGACGATCTCGCGGCAGTGCGAGCCCTCGACGAGGATCGAGTTCCACTGCCAGTCGGTCCACTCGTCGGTGCCGTAGCCCTCGATGACCGGAATCGTCACCTCGTCGGTGGGCTTGGAGCCCTGCGGATCGTGCCAGATGAACAATTGGCCGTTGCGCTCCAGCGTGGGCCACGCGCGCGTCTTCGCGACGGGCGGCACTCGGCGGGCGTAGGGGATGCTGGTGCAGCGGCCGTTCCCGCCCCACCGCCAGTCGTGGAACGGGCAGGCGATCGAGTCGCCCTTCACTTCGCCCTTCGCCAGATTGCCGCCCATGTGTCGGCAGTAGGCGTCGAGCACCTTGAGGGCGCCGTCGCTCTCCGTCTGAAAGACGACGAGCTGGGTTCCGAACGCTTTGACCTGGTGGGGCTTGCCGTCTCGGAAGTCCTTGAGCAGGCCGAGGCAGTGCCATCCGCGCGCGAATCGTTTCGGGGCTCCGGCAGATTCGATCGTCCGGAACTCTTCGTCCTGGGTGGGTGCAGACATGATGTCGGTCCTCCATCGAGTTCTTCGCCAGGGCCGGGAGAGCCCTGATGATTCGATGGTGACCTGCGTCATGTCGCAGGTGCCGACGCGTTCCCGGTCAGCGGGAACACTCGTCCTATTTGTCGAGCAGCAGTCGGATGGTGAGACCCATGCGAGTGGTGACGTCGGTGGCGGATGCACGGCGCGTGAGCCACTGCACCAGGTTCGACATCCAGACGTCGGAGATCACGCGGGCGATCGCCAGGTCGTGCTCGGAGGGCTCGGCCGCCGCGTCCGTCGGATCGAGCATCGCTCCAGCGAGCAGGCGGTCGATCGTGTTGGCGACGCGGTCGACCTCGCTGGTGGCGGAGGCATCGGCGAACATGAAGGCTCGGGTCATCGCCTCGGTCAGCAGCGGATCGCGCTGCATGGCGTACGTGATCATGTCGAGCACGTGGCGGAGCCGGCTCATGGCGTCGTCGCCGGGGAGCAGGCTGCGGTCGACGCGCCCCTCAACCCGCTCCAGTTCGCGTGCCAGCGCGGTCACGAGGAGGTGGACCTTCGACGGGAAGTAGCGGTAGAGGGTGCCGACTGCGACGTCGGCCTTCTCGGCGACGGTGCGCATCTGCACCGCGTCGTATCCGCCCTTGGAGGCGAGCGCGAGTGTGGCGTCGAGGATCCGTCGACGACGTTCGCGTTGAGCCGCGGATCCCACCTCTGCACCCGTGGTGGGTGCCGGTGCGGGCGGCGGCGTGGGCGCGTCGACGTCGCTGGTGCTGGTGGCCGGGCCTGCCATGTGCGGATTCCCCCTCGATGCCGGGTGGCCGCTGGTTGGCAGCGGCACTTCGATGGTGTACACCCTAGGTGTCATTAGAACAGGTTCTAATTGCTTGCAACAACCGAAACGCAGAGGAAACTCCAGTGAGTATCGCCACGTCATCTGAGCAACGAGTCGTAGCAGACAGCGTGACCGACTGGGCGTCGGCTCGGACCGTCGTCGAAACCGTCCGCGCAGACCTCGACGGCGGTGGAGCGTCATGGCGGGAGTTCTTCGGCCAGGTCGCCGATCTCGGCGTGTTCATGGCGGGCGTCGACGAGGCGTCCGGCGGTGCGGGCGGCACTCTTGAGGACGTCGCCGTGATGCTCGAGGCGTGTGGATCGGCGCTGGTCCCCGGCCCGCTCGCGCAGACCGTCGCCGGTGCGTACGTGCTCGCCGGGCAGGGCTGCGAGGTGGCCGAAGCGCTCATGGCGGGGGAGCGTCCCGCGGTGATCCCGGCGTC
>JASLJL010000284.1 GCA_030152405.1 Gordonia sp. (in: high G+C Gram-positive bacteria)
CTGCTGAAAGACGCCGCGCCCGAGGTTCTGACCGCGGCCATCCGGTCCGCCGCCGCGGGCGAGACGGTGCTCGGCCCCGCGATCGCCGCGCGCCTGCTCTCACGTGTGACGTCTCCGGACACCGCGCTCACCGGCCGCGAACTCGAGATCGTGGAGCAGCTCGCCTCCGGCGGAACCAACCGCGAGATCGCCCGCCGCCTGGTCATCTCCGAAGCGACGGTCAAGTCCCATCTCGTCCACATCTTCGACAAACTCGGAGTGAACAGTCGCACCAAGGTGATCGCCGCGGCCCGCGACCGGGGACTGATCGACTGACGCGGGCGTACGGTGGGCGCATGATCGAAACGTTCCCGGAGAACTGGTCCACCGCGCTCGTCCTCGTCGCTCATCCGGATGATCCCGAGTACGGGCTCGCCGCCGCGGTCGCCAGGTGGACGTCACAGGGGAAGCGAGTGGTCTACGCGCTCGCCACCAGCGGTGAAGCCGGGATCGAGGGAATGTCGCCCGCGGAGGCGGGACCGCTCCGCGAAGGCGAGCAGATCGCGTCGGCCGCCGCGGTCGGCGTCAGCGAAGTCGAGTTCTGGGGTTTCCCCGACAGCGAGATCGTCAACAACTCCGAACTCCGGACGAAGGTCTCCGAGACGATCGCCCGTGTCGCGCCGGACGTGGTGCTGAGTCTGTACGGCGGTGCGGAGTGGGCGCCCGGAAAACCCAACCAACGCGACCACATGGAGTTCGCGCAGGCGGTCATCGACGCGCACGACGGTCCGAGCCCGCTGTACTGCAACGGCCCGGAGGTCACCCACGCGGTGGACGTCGACGGCTTCACCGATGCGGCGGTCCGCGCGCTCGAATGCCATCGCGTCTACCTGGAAGTTCTCGATCCCTCTACGCCGGTCGCCGACCAGGCCGCGGCCCAGGTGGAGAGCTCAACCCAGCCCATCGAGGGATTCCCGGCGGCCCGCGCCACCGGATTCCAGCTGCTGAGCGGGTCAGCCTAGGTCGACGCCTTCGAAGTCGGCGTCGGTGTACTCGCGGGGCTCGACGAGGACCAGCCAGTTCCCGGAGTTGTCCTTCATGATCGCCTCGACTCCGTAGGGACGGTCCTCGGGATCCTGCAGGAACTCGACGCCCTTCGCCTTCAACTCGTCGACGGTGGCTCGGCAGTCGTCGACGTTGAGACCCACGGCCGGGAGACCCTGCTCGTCCTGCGCTCGGAGCATCGCCGTGATCAGGTAGTCGGGCAACGGGGCGCTCGGCGTCGTGAGATGAATGCTGAGTTCGGGCTGCGTCGGGTGCGACACCGTGCACCATCGGAAGTCGCCCATCGTCATGTCCTCTTGGAGGTCGAAGCCGAGGACTTCGGTGTAGAACGCCTTCGACTCGTCGATGTCTTTGACCCAGATGCTGGTGAGCGAAACGTTTGTGATCATGGCCCCACCATAGGGCCGAGGCCGCACGCGTGTATCGCGTACGGCCTCGGCTCGCTGAAAGGTTCGTGTGGGTTTCTACCGACGGCAATCAGCCGTCAACTCGTGGCTGGGATCAGCCCCTTCAAGGTGTCCGGGATGAGCGTGGCGAGATTGCCGAGCACGCCGCCGATGAGATCGCCGTTCGGGCTGGCCTCGACGGCCGGGGCGTCCTTCGGAGCGTCGACGTTGACGCCGATCGTGATCTTCGGGCTCTTCGCCGGATCGAGCCACTTCAGGACGTCGATCATCATCTGACGATCGATCGAGATGCAGCCCCACGTCGGCTCGTTGGTGCTGACGTGGAGGAAGATCGCCGAGGCGTCGCCGGGGACGCGGTTCGGGTTGTGTGCGACGTTGACGGCGTAGTCGTAGGCCGACCCCATGTTGTAGAGGTTCTCGCTGTCGCCGCCGGGGCTCGCCTGCTGGCGGACGTGGGTGTTGTACGTGGGCGACTTCGGGTTCGAGTCCCACCAGTCCTGAGTGTCCGCCTTGAAGTACGGCATCTTGGTGCCGGGGTTCGCCTGACGGCCGAAGGCCTGATCGAGCGGGAACGTGCCCTGCGGGGTGCGGTAGACGTTGTCCTGGGCCTTGCCCATGCCCTTCTCGCCGAGCCACGCCTTGGTCGGGCCGATGACGGGCTTCCACACGCCCGCCTCGTCTTTCTCGAACGCCGTCAGCGTCGCGGTCTGCGACGTCGCGACGGGTGCGGTCACCACGATCATCTGCTTGGTGGCGTCAGCCGTCGGCGACGACGGCTGCCCGGGGGCGCCCGGGACGTTCAGCGACTTCAGGATGTTCTCCAGCAGAGCGGTGACATCGGAGGTCGGTGCGGTCGGTGCGGGTGTCGTCGGCGCAGCAGCGGCTTGTCCGGCACCGGTTGCGAGGGCCACGACAGCAGCCATCGCAATCAGTCCCAATTGCCACACTCGCCTCATCAGTAACTTCAGCATCACCCCAGTGTGCCAGCGTCCCCTCAGCAACCGCCACCCTGCGAGAGCATCGTCACCTTTCCGCAACACGGTCGACCAGGGCTATTGTCGAGGTCATGACGACCACTCCCCCGCCCCGATGGATCACCGACACCAAGCCGGGGCACAGCGAGTGGTACATCGATCGATTCCGCAGCATGGCGGCCGACGGGGTCGACCTCGCGGGTGAGGCCCGACTCGTCGACGCCATGGTCGGACGCGGCTCGCGCATCCTCGACGCGGGCTGCGGGCCGGGCAGAGTCGGCGGGTATCTGCACCAGGTGGGACACACCGTCGTCGGCGTG
>JASLJL010000289.1 GCA_030152405.1 Gordonia sp. (in: high G+C Gram-positive bacteria)
CTCGCCGTGCGATCCGCATCGGTCCGGCGCCCAGGGACGATGCGACGTCTATCTGGGCAGACGGGAACTGGCTGAACGCGGCGAGGAGCGGGCGCACGACGAACGGCGTGTAGAACGCCACCATCGCGAGCACCACGCCGGTCACCGAGCTCATGAACGTGAATCGGTGGCCGGTGCTCGACGACACGACGCCGACCGGCCCGAACAGGACACCGAGCGCCAGGGGAATGAGGAACGACGGCAACGAGACCACCGCTTCGATGATTCGGACGACGAACCCCGACCCCGCGAAGGGCACGAACGCGAGGACGAACGCCACGAAGGTGCCGACGACGACGCACCCCACCGTCGACAACGCCGCGATCTCGAGAGTCCGCACGAACGCTTTCTGCACGGCGCTGTCGGTCAGAGCATTCGACCAGGTCCGGGTGCCGACATAGTTGTCGTCGCGGTCGGTGAACGAGCGTGACACCGCCAACGCCAGGGGATACCCGAGGCTCAGGACGAGCACGACGATCGGCCCGATCAGCAACGCCAGGCCGCCGATGCGACCGAGTGCGACTCGCGGCGTCGAGACCTTCGTCGCCGGGACTCGTCGTGCGGGAGCGACTGCCGTGCTCATCATGCGCTCTTGTCCGCGGGGACCATGTGGACGTCGTGCGGGGCCACGTCGACGAACAGTCGTTCGCCGGGTTCGGGAGCACGTTCGAGCACCGGAACGTCGACGCCGAGGCGCTGGTCGGTGGCCACGATCCGGACGCGGACGTGGCGGGTCGAGCCGCGCCACTGCACGTCGTCGACGGTGACCTCGAAACCGTTCTGCGGCGGCACCGCGGTGAACCGCCACGCCCACGGCCGGACGGCGAGGGCGACGTGCCGGTCGGCCGCCACCCCGTCGGCGCTGCGCGCCTGGACCGGGAGACCGCCGTGATCGAGAACCCCGACCGCACCGGGAGCGATGTCCTCGGTGGCGCGGACCGGCAGGATGTCGGCGCCGCCGAGGAAGGTGGCGGCGAACTCGCTGGGCGGTCGATGGAACAGGCGATCGGCGGTGTCGATCGACTCGAGGCCCGCGTTGCGCATGAGCGCGATCCGGTCGGCGAGCGCGAGGGCCTCGGCCTGATCGTGGGTCACGTGGACGATCGCCACCTCGGGCAGATCGCGGCGCAACTGCTGGAGCTCGACGAGCATGTCCTGACGCAGCCGGGTGTCCAGCGCCGACAGCGGTTCGTCGAGCAGGAGGAGGTCGGGCCGGCCGGCCAGTGCGCGAGCGATCGCCACACGCTGCTGCTGTCCTCCCGACAGCTCGCGGGGGAGCCGGTCGGCGTACGAGAACATGCCGACCATGCGCAGGACTTCGTCGACCCGAGGCTTGATCTCGGCGCGCGGGGTGCGTCGAGCCTGGAGACCGAACGCGACGTTCTTCCGGACCGTCATGTGCGGGAACAGCGCGTACTGCTGAACGACGAATCCGACGCCACGAGCGGCGGGCGGCAGGTCGGTCACATCGCGGCCGTCGATCTCGACGCGACCGGACACGACGTTCTCGAAGCCTGCGATCGCCTTGAGCGCGGTCGACTTGCCCGATCCCGACGGGCCGAGCAGGGCGAGCGTCTCACCGCGTGACACCTCGAACGAGCAGTCCCGCAGGGCGACCGTCTTGCCGTACGCGACCGACACCGAAGTCAGGCGGACGGCGGGGACGGCGTCGTTCGCCTCGCGTGCTGTCACCGGGGACTCCCCGGTCCGACGTGCGCGTCCGGTCTCCATGCTCACTGGCCGGTCGCCTTGTTGTACGCCGAGACCAGCTGGTCGAAGCGGGCGTCGACGTCGGCCCAGTTCGGCTGCCAGACGTCGACTCCGGCGAGCGACTTGGTGATCGCGTCGACGTTCGGACCGGTGGAGGTCACGTCGGTGCGGGCGGAGATGCCGAAGGCGGTGTCGGCGAGAGTCTTCTGGGCGTCCACCGACATCAGGAAGTCGATGAGCTTCTGCGCGTTCTCCGCGTGCGGGGCGTCGGCGGCCTTACCCATGAAGTAGGGCAGGGCGAGCGTGGTGCGCTTGCCGTCCGGGCCCTTCGGCGCGAAGGTCTCGTACGCCATCTTGTCGTTGGCGATCGCGGCGAGCGCCATCTGCACATCGCTGTTGGCGACCGACAGTTCACCGGTGCTGACCTTCGGGCCGAGCTTGCCGGTCGACGACGACGGTCCGACGTTGTTCGCCTGGAGCTTGGCGAGGTAGTCCAGACCCTGCTGCTCGCCGAAGACGTGCTGGACCAACAGCAGGAGCGCGGTGCCGTCGCCGGCCTGACCGGGGGTCGAGTACTGCAGGCGCTGCTTGAAGCGCGGATCGAGGAGATCGTTCCACGATTCCGGCTTCGGTTCGACCGCGGTGCCGCGGATCATCGTGAAGTAGTTGTTCGCGAGCGCGACGTAATGACCGTTCGTGGCCTTCGCGGCATCGGGGAGCTTGTCGGCGCCTGCGGGTCGGGTCTCGCTGATGACGCCCTTGCGGTCGGCCTGCTGAATGAACGGGGGCAGAGTGACGATGACGTCCATCTGCGGGTTCGACTTCTCCTTGTCGGCGCGGGACACGACCTCGCCGGAACCGCCTTCGACGTAGTTCACCTTGATGCCGGTCTTGGCCTCGAACGCCTTGAACTGCGGGGTGTACCAGTCGGCGAGTCCGTCCGCGCTGTACAGCGTGACGGTGTTCGGGTCGTCGGAACTGCCGCCCGTGCCGCCGCATGCGGCGATCGAGGCGAGGGAGACGGCGGCCACGGCGGTGGCCGCTGCCTTCAGATAGCGCTTCATGGGGAGTCCTTCAGGTGAGTGGAGAGGATCGAGCGGGGAACGAGTGGAAAGGGTCAGGGGAGATCGCCCGCGACATGGCGGGCGGCCAATTCGAGGCCGACGGTCATGCCGACACCGGTGGTGACCGAGCAGGCTCGGACGCCGGGGGCCAGCTCGGCGGTCAGATACGGGCCGCCCGGGCGAGACGCGTAGACGCCCTGCCATCGCGCGACGACGGTGAGCGGACGCCCGAGGACCGCCTCGATCTCGCGTCTGATCAGGTCGGCGATCGGTTCGTCGAGGAACGGGTCCAGGGTGCGGTCGACATGGTGGGAGTCGCCGATCAGCACGGTGCCGTCCGGGCGCTGGGTGAACATGATGTTCGTGTCGGCGGCCCGCAGATCGGGGCGCTCCGCCTCGACTCGCGCGGCGAGCGCGGCGACGGCACTGGTCTCGGCGAAGGCGCCGTACCGCAGGAACGACGTCGCGGTCAGCACCGCCGGGTCGATCACGACGCCGGGGTCGGCCGTCTGCATCATCGACAGTGCGCATCGCCGCACGTCGTTCGCGTCGGCGATCTGGGGCGCCGCGTAGTCGAGATCGTGACCGACGCACACGAACGCGCGGGCCGCGCGGATCGTCCCGCGAGAGGTGCGGATGCGAACGTCGCCGTCGGCGGCCTCCTCCACACCGTGGTACGACGTGTTCCAGCCGAAGGTGACCCCGTCGCGCTGTTCGAGCCACGCGGCGACGGTGGGCGCGGTGATCCTCGGGTCCACGCGGAGATCGTCGAGGAGCCGCGCACCGCCTACGATGTCGTCGGCGCCTGCGCCGCCCAACAACTCGCGGGTCTGCTGCGCGTCCACGATCGCGACGGACGACCGTGTGGTCGCCAACTCCTCGAGTACGGCGAGTTCGTCGGCGGCCCGGGCGACGGCGAGACCGGCGCCGATCCGCACGGACAGTCCGCTGCGTGCGGAGACGTCGAGCCACCGTTCGCGACTGCCGAGCGCGAGATCGCGCAGGACGCCGGACTGGCCGGTCGCGCAGACATGGCCGAAGTTGCGGACTGACGCGCCGACCGGTCGGCGGTCTCGGTCGATGATCATGACGGTCTGTCCGGCGTCGGCGGCGGCCAGCGCGTGGCCGAGGCCCACGATGCCGGCTCCGACGACGAGGACGTCGTACTCGGTGTTGCTCACACCGCAGAGTCCACCGCGTCCACCGGGGCGCCGCAACCCGAGACAGTAGTTGTATGTACAAGTTATCGACTGGTTTACCTGGCGTTTCCCATGGCTTGGACGATTCATTCGTCGTTCATGTTCTGTATCCGGCGACGTCGCGTTCACTTGTATACTCAGGCTCATGTCAGCTCCGATTCACCAGCGTCTCGCTGACGAGTTCCGTTCCCGCATCGCCTCCGGCCAGTGGGTCGAGGGTCGTCGTGCGCCGAGCGAGTCGTCGTTGTGCGATGAGTTCGGCGTGTCTCGCGGGCCGGTGCGCCAGGCGCTCGCCGCCCTGCGGGCCGAGGGGCTGTTGGTCGGCGGACAAGGCCGCCCGCCGCTAGTGCGGACGGGTGTTCCGCTGCATTCGGCCAGCGCGCTCGGCTCGCTCACCGCGTGGGCGGTCGACGCGGGCCGAACGCGCTGGCCGAATGCAGCGGAACACCCGTCCGCACCAGAGGCGGGCGGCCTTGTCCGCCGACCAACAGACCCTCGGCCC
>JASLJL010000356.1 GCA_030152405.1 Gordonia sp. (in: high G+C Gram-positive bacteria)
GGTGTGGTGACGCACCGCGTTCAGCGCCTGCTCCGCGGCGTCCTCGTCCTCGGTGATGAGTGCGGCCGTCTGCACGACGATCGACAGGTCTCCGAGCGCCGGGTCGCGCTTGGCCTTGCCCGCGGCCAAGGCTGGACCGAAGGCCTCCTCGACGTACTCGGGGTGGAACAGGAACGGCTGGAACTCTTCGAACATCTCGGCGGCCAGTTCGACGTTCTTCGGGCCGATCGCGGCGAGCAGCATCGGGATCGTGTCCCGGACCGGATGGTTGATGATCTTCAGCGCCTTGCCGAGCCCCGAGCCGCCGTCCTCCGGCGTCAACGGGAGCTGGTAGTGCTTGCCGCGGTACTCCAGACGTTCGCGGCGCCACACCTTGCGGCAGATCTCCGCGTTCTCGCGGGCCCGCCCGAGCGGATAGTCGTATTTGACGCCGTGAAAGCCCTCGATCACCTGCGGACCGGACGCGCCGATGCCGAGCACCGCGCGGCCGCCGCTGATGTAGTCGAGTCCCGCGGCGGTCATCGCCAGATTGGTGGGAGTCCGCGAGTACATCGGCAGGATGCCGGTCTGCAGTTCCATCGTGTCGGTGCGTGCGGCGATGTAGCCGAGCTGGCTCACCGCGTCGAAACTGTACGCCTCGGGGACCGTCACGCGGCGGACTCCGACCCCTTCGAAATCGCGGAGATTCTCGATGGTCTCCCGGAAGTCGCCCGCGTAGTTGATGGGCATGCCCAGCTTCAGCGTCATGTCGCGATTCTTGCACACCTGCGGAAGCGCACCTCTCGGCCGCGGTGATCACCGGAGACCACCTGGTCCGTTAACCAACTCGTCATCTGAGCGAAAGCTGAGAGCAAACCTGGCGGCGGCTCAGCGGTGAAGCAGTCGGATCAGAGCGGTGAACTTTCGATGAACACCCCGGTGGATTAGGGAAACCTGCAGGTCAAGAGGTCAAATTCCGGCAAGTTCGAGTTGACGAGGTGTACTGTCCGCAGCCCATAGTTATGCCCATGACCGCAGAGATGATCATTCTTGTGCTGTTGATCGTCACAGCCCTAGGCTTCGACTTCACCAACGGCTTCCACGACACCGGCAACGCCATGGCTACCTCCATCGCGACCGGAGCACTCAAGCCGAAGGTGGCCGTCGGCCTCTCGGCGATCCTGAACCTCGTCGGCGCGTTCCTCTCCGTCGAGGTCGCAGCGACGATCACCAAGGACGTCCTCAAGATCCAGGAGACCTCCGGCGACACCAAGGGCGCTCTCGTTGAAGGACTCGACGCCAACAAGGCGCTGATCATCATCTTCGCCGGCCTCATCGGTGCCATCCTGTGGAACCTCTTCACGTGGCTGTTCGGTCTCCCGTCGAGCTCGTCGCACGCACTGTTCGGCGGCCTCATCGGTTCGGGTCTCGCAGCGATCGGCACCTCCGGCATCAATTGGCATGGCATCCTGGGCAAGATCATCGTCCCGGCACTGTTCGCGCCGCTCATCGCCTGCGTCGTCGCCGCGGTCGGCACACTTCTCATCTACGCGATCACCAACGGCATGTCCGAGGCCAAGAAGGAAGTCGGCTTCCGTCGCGGCCAGGTCGCATCCGCATCGCTCGTGTCCCTTGCACACGGCACCGGCGACGCACAGAAGACGATGGGCGTCATCGCCCTCGCACTGATCGCCACCGGTCACCTCGACGCCGCCTCGGTCTCCCACGGTCTGCCGATCTGGGTCGTCGTCACCTGCGCGAGCGCTATCGCTCTCGGAACCTGGCTCGGCGGCTGGCGCATCATCCGCACCCTGGGCAAGGGCCTCGTCGAGATCAAGGCGCCGCAGGGCATGGCGGCCGAGGCATCGTCCGCCGCGATCATCCTGACCAGCTCGGCGGCCGGCATGGCCCTGTCGACCACACACGTCGCCACCGGTTCGATCCTCGGTTCGGGACTGGGCAAGAAGGGCGCCGAGGTCCGCTGGGGCGTCGCGGGCCGCATGGCCGTCGCCTGGGTCACCACTCTCCCCGCGGCCGCGATCGTCGGCGCGCTCTGCTTCTGGATCGCCAACCTGATCGGCGGCGCGCCCGGCGCGATCGTCATCTTCCTGATCCTCGCCGCACTGTCGGGCTACATGTACTGGCGCGCACAGCAGCAGAAGATCGACCACAGCAACGTCAACGCCGAGTGGGACGGGGCGACGAACAGCCCGGTCCCGGCAGACGACGCCCCGACCACCACTCAGGCCTGAGGCCGGATCTAGCAAAGGCTCATTGACATGGACATCGTCGAAAGCATCACGAAGGTTCTCGCAGTCGGACTCATCCTCGGCGCAGGTCTGCCCGCGCTCTTCGCGCTCGGCATGCGCGCGGAGGCCGTCGGCGCAGGACAGGTCGGTCGACCTGCCAACCCGGCCCTCAAGTACCTCGGCTACTTTCTGATCGGCCTGACCGCCGTCGTCATCGTCGTCGGGATCCTGTGGATCACCCGCCAGACCTTGAACTACTACTTCGACATCAAGATCTTCCCCGACTTCGCGTACAAGAAGTGACGATCCCAGCGCGGATCGGAAAGGCTCAGAGCTGACATCATGGCACCTTCAGCATTCGAAAACGTCGTCAACTGGATTCGCGCGGGTTACCCCGAAGGCGTCCCGGCGGCCGATTACCCACCCCTGCTCGCACTCCTGACGCCGGTCCTCACGGAGTCGGAGATCACCGACATCGTCCTGCGGCTCGCCGTGGAGCACGGCACCGAGACCCCGGCGACGCCGGAACGCATCAGCGAGGCGATCCACGCCGTCACCGAGCAGGCTCCGTCGGCCGACGAGCTCCGTCAGGTCTCGGCACGTCTGGCCGCAGCGGGATGGCCGCTTGCCATCTCTGTGCCGGCCTCGGAATAGTTCAAGCATCATGGAACGCCACTCGCTTCTCTCGACCATCCGGACCTGGCTGCGCGCCGGGTACCCGGAGGGCGTGCCGCAGAGCGATTACGTTCCGCTCTTCGCGCTGCTGCGCAGGCAGCTGAGCGAGGAGGAGATCCGGCAGGTCGCGATCGACATGATCGCCGACTCCGAGGTCGACACGATCAACCGCGTCGACGTCGGCGTCGAGATCTCCAAGGTCACCGACGAGTTGCCACGCGACGAGGACGTCGAGCGCATCCGGCACACCCTGGAGGCGGCGGGCTGGCCGTTCGACGACGACCCGTTCTCCACAGACACCACCCGGAACGAGGACGAGTCCTGAGAGTCCTCGAACCGCTGGTTCTTCCACCGAATCCCGCCGTGCTCCGAGCACGGCGGGATTTGTCGGCTCTGCTGGCGGGCGACGCCGCATACCTGCCGCTCCCCGACACCGACTCCAACGAGTCCCTCCGTCTCCGCGAGCACCTCGGGGTCGGCGAACCGATCGACGAGCGGTGCGCCCTCGTCGTCTCGACGTCGGGCACCACCGGAATCCCCAAGGGCGCGATGCACACGCGCGACACTCTGCGCGCGTCGGCGGAGGCGACCGCAGCGACTCTCGGCGGTCCAGGTGTCTGGCTGCAGACCCTGCCGCCGCACCACATCGCGGGTCTGCAGGTGATGCTCCGGTCCCTGGCCGCCGGTTTCGACCCGGTGGTCCTCGACCTGACCGACGGATTCGACCCGGGAGTGCTCCCGGCCGCCGTCGACGCCCTCGACGGCCCGCGCCGGTACACCTCGTTGGTGCCCGTCCAGTTGCGCAAGGTCCTCGCCGATCCCGTCGCGACCGCGGCGATGCGCGAGTTCGACGCGATTCTTGTCGGCGGCGCCGCCACTCCCCCGTCGCTGCAGCAGTCGGCTCGTGACGCCGGCTTGCAGATCGTCACCACGTACGGCATGAGCGAAACGGCGGGCGGCTGCGTGTACAACGGCGTCCCGTTGGAGGGCGCCGTCGTCCGCATCGACGACCCCGATGCCGACGGCGTCGGACGCGTCGTCCTCGGCGGTGCGACCGTGGCGCTCGGTTACCGGCACCTGCCCGACCACGCGGCGTTCGCCGAACCCGGATGGTTTCGCACCGACGACCTCGGCGTGATGAGCGACGGGGTGCTGCGCATCGTGGGCCGTGCCGACGAGGCCATCTCGACCGGCGGGCTCACGGTGGTGCCCCAGGTGGTCGAGGCGGTGATCGCCGACCTCGACGCCGTCGCCGACTGCGCTGTCGTCGGACTGCCCGACGAGCGACTCGGCGAACGTGTCGTCGCGGTGATCGTGCCCGCCGTCGGACGCGAAGCGCCGACCGTCGACGAGGTCAAGGAGGCGGTCGTCGACCGTCTCGACCGTTTCGCCGCTCCGCGCGAGGTGTTCGTGATGGACGCGTTGCCACTGCGCGGGCCGGGCAAGGTCGATCGTGCGGCGCTGCGCGAACAGTTCGGACCGCAGTCGCGCTGATCGCCCCCTCGCCTCACTCTTCGACGGGTGCGGAGTTCTCCTGCTCGCCGACTGCGGTCTCGTCGTCCGCTCCGGTGTCGGCCGCCGTCTCCGAGACGTCTGACGGAGCCGGATCGGCAACCGTGACCGGCGGATCCCCCACCGCCGTGATCTCGACGTCCGCCGGACCCGCATCGGTCTGGCTCGGGGCAGGCGCCCCGTCGTCGACGACGGTGGTCACGACGGCGGATTCGTCCGGTGCGGCGTGTGCGGGCGCGCGGTGTCGGGCGACTCCGTCGTCGGGAGCGGCCCACTGCCCGTCGGCGTCGAGGAGTCGATGCCGCCCCTGCGGCAGACTCCGGTC
>JASLJL010000403.1 GCA_030152405.1 Gordonia sp. (in: high G+C Gram-positive bacteria)
AAGGACGTCGCAGAAGGCCGTGAGCTCGGCGACACGTCGACGCTCGTCGACCCGTCGGTGTGCGAGGCGATCCGGAGTGTCCTGACGTCCTCGTGCGCGCGCCCGTCGTCCACGCCGTCTCCGACTGACGTCCACACGAGAGACCTCGCGCTGAGGTCTCTCGTGTGGAGGGTCAGGCGCGCTTGGCGCGGATCGCCTCGAACACCGACGGGTCGACGAGCGTCGACGTGTCGCCGAGCTCACGGCCTTCTGCGACGTCCTTGAGCAGGCGGCGCATGATCTTGCCGGAGCGCGTCTTCGGCAGCTCGGGCACGACGTTGATCTCACGCGGCTTGGCGATCGGGGAGATGTCGACGGCCACCTGCTGCCGCAGCTCGGCGATCAGCGCGTCGCCGGTGTTCTCCACCCCGCCCATCAGGATGACGAAGGCGACGATGCCCTGGCCGGTGGTCTCGTCGGCGGCGCCGATCACCGCGGCTTCGGCCACCGCGGAATGAGCGACGAGCGCCGATTCCACCTCCGACGTCGAGATCCGGTGGCCCGACACGTTCATCACGTCGTCCACGCGGCCCAGCACCCAGAGGGCGCCGTCCTCGTCGTACCGTGCACCGTCGCCCGCGAAGTACCAGCCCTGGTCCTCGAAGCGAGACCAGTAGGTCTCCTTGAAGCGCTCCGGGTCGCCCCAGATGCCCCGCAGCATGCCCGGCCACGGACGGTCCAGGACCAGGTAGCCCTGCTCGCCGTCGCCGACCGGATTGGCGTTGTCGTCGACGATCGACGCGCTGATTCCGGGCAGGGGACGCATCGCGGAGCCGGGCTTGGTGGCTGTGACACCCGGCAGCGGCGAGATCATGATGCCGCCCGTCTCGGTCTGCCACCAGGTGTCGACGATCGGGCAGCGTCCGCCGCCGATGACGTCGTTGTACCACCGCCACGCCTCGGGGTTGATCGGCTCGCCGACGCTGCCGAGCAGGCGAAGCGACGAGAGATCGTGTGCGTCCGGGATCTCACGACCCCACTTCATGAACGTCCGGATCAGCGTCGGCGCGATGTAGTAGGTGGTGACGCCGTACTTCTCGATGATCTGGAAGTGACGGTGCTCGTCGGGCGAGTTCGGGGTGCCCTCGTAGATCACCTCGGTGGCGCCGTTGGAGAGCGGACCGTAGACGAGGTAGCTGTGGCCGGTGACCCAGCCGATGTCGGCGCCGCACCAGAAGACGTCGCGCCCCTCCTTGTGGTCGAACACGTTGTGGAACGTGTAGGACGCCTGCGTGAGGTAACCGCCCGAACTGTGGACGATGCCCTTCGGCTTGCCGGTGGTGCCCGAGGTGTAGAGCAGGAACAGCGGGTGCTCGGCGTCGAACGACTCCGGCTCGTGGTGCGGCGACGCCTCACCCACGGTGTCGTCCCACCAGACGTCGCGACCCTCCACCCAGTTGAGGTTCGGGTCGTGATTGGTGCGACGGACCACGATGACCTTCTCGATCGACGGCGCCGCGTCCGCTCCCGTGCCGAGCGCCTCGTCGACGGCCTCTTTCAACGGCGCCGGCTGACCGCGTCGGAACTGGCCGTCGGTGGTGATGACGACCTTCGCCTCCGCGTCGTCGACGCGCGAGCGCAGGGCGGCTGCGGAGAAGCCTGCGAACACCACCGAGTGAGTGAGCCCCAGACGCGCACACGCGAGCATCGAGATGATCGCCTCGGGCACCATCGGCATGTAGATGGCGACGCGGTCGCCGGCCTGGAGTCCGATCGACGCCAGGTAGTTCGCGGCGCGCGACACCTCGTCCTTGAGCTGGCTGTAGGTGATGTCGCGGGTGTCGTCGACGGGCTCGCCGATCCAGTGGATCGCCACCCGGTCGCCCTTGCCCGCGGCGACGTGCCGGTCGACGCAGTTCACGGAGACGTTGAGCTCGCCGCCGACGAACCACTTGGCGAACGGCGCGTTCGACCAGTCGAGGACCTGCTCGAACGGCGTCGTCCAATCGAGACGACGAGCCTGCTCGGCCCAGAACTCGTCTGGGTCGGCGTCCGCCCGTGCGTACATCTCCGCGGTCGCGTTGGCGTTCGCTGCGAATTCGTCTGAGGGCGGGTACACCTTGCTGGCTTCGGTCATCGTCGTTGCCTTTCCATCGAATGTCAGCGCTCCGCGCGCCGGATCAAGAGGCGGCGCCGGTGTCGCGCGGATCCCGGCACTGCTCACACTGTGAGGGTAGTCACGAGACGTTGCATGCGCGTAGCGGTACGTCTCATGGCGCGGTCCACGCGATGAACGGTCGCTGTGACGCGACAGGTGGACCCGCGACTATCGTGGCCGGGGTGAGTGCTGACCCGCTGGCCCCGCTGCTGGAACTGCCCGATGTCCGTGACGCCGCCGAGTCGGCGCGTGATGCGCTGAGCGCCGTCCACCGCCATCGCTACAACCTGCGCGGCTGGGACAAGACGTCGCGTGAGGCGTCGTGGCGGGCCGGGCGCTCGTCGGCCGCGATCGAAGGCGGCAGCGTGGAACTGCAGCGCGACGCGCAGTTCGACGATCCCATCACCGACGGCGCGATCCGCGTCGCACAGGCCCTGGACGCCGACGGCATCGATCAATTGGGCGCCGTGTTCCGGCGTGCTCCGGCGCAGGCGCTGGCGCGGTTGCACACGCTCGCCGCCGCGGGCCTGGTCGACGATCCGGAGCTCCTCGGCCGACCGCGCAGCGAGCCGCACATCGCACAGCGACTGGATCTGCTCGGTCAGTTGATCACCGCGGGTTCGGCGGTTCCCGCGCCCGTTCTCGCTGCGGTCGTGCACGGCGAACTGCTGTCGTTGGCGCCATTCACCGAGGGCAACGGTGTGGTCGCGCGCGGGGCGTCGCGCCTGGTCTCGGCCGCGACCGGTCTCGACCCGCACCTGCTCGGCGTGCCGGAGGTGACGTGGCTGCGCCGTATCGGCGAGTACCGCGAGATGTCCGCACTCTTCGGGACCGGAGATCCGGGCGCGATCGGCGCCTGGATCGTCCTCTGCTGCGAGGCGATGGAGGCGGGCGCCGCCGAGGCGAAGTCGATCGCCGACGCCGCAGCCGGCTGAGTCGCGCAGCCTTCGGCCCGACGACATAAATGCGGGCGACATCCCTACCGGTTCAGATCCGGGACAGGGGTGTCGCCCGCAAGCACGGACGCAAGTTACCAAGCGTGCTAGGTGGGTTGTGTGATCGCCTCGGCGGGTGGCCGACTGCGTCTCGACGTGTCTCCCAGGCTGAGTACTTCTCTGGCGGGAGGTTCACGAATGACACCGTCGGTGTCGCAGGCGCACAACGCTTCTGCCAATGCGGCGTGCTCCGCGTGGGTGCTAGCCGTCCGTGCTGGGAATCGTTTCCGGGGGATCGGGCCTTCTCTGCCGGCCCGAGCTTTGCCGTCCGCGATTCCGTAAACCCATTTGTACGCTGTGACGCCGGTCACTGCAAGCGTTTCGGGAAAGAATTTCAGGCGGCCCGAATGGGGCCCTGGCGGGCGTGATGTCGCTGGTAGAGGACCGCTGCGGCAGCGATCGCACCTATCCCCGTGGCGCACAATGCGGTTCGTCCCACGGTCGACGGACTGGGGCGGTGAGCAGCCGCCGCGGGGGTGTCGAAGTCGAGAATCTCCCAGCCGCTGAGTTCGGCGTGCTGCCGGAGTGGCTTGTCGGGATTGACCACCGCCGGGTGTCCGACGGCGTCGAGCATGGGCAGATCCGTGATCGAATCCGAGTACGCGTAGCAGTGGTCGAGGTCGTAGCCGTTCTCGGCCGCGAGCTGCCGGACCGCGACCGCCTTCTCGTCGCCATAGCAGTAGAAGTCGAGGTCGCCGGAGTACTTGCCGTCGACGATCCGCATTCGGCTGGCTCGGACGATGTCGGCGCCCAGCAGTTCCCCGATGGGCTCGACCATCTCGACCCCCGACGCGGAGATCAGCACGATGTCGTGCCCCGCGTCCCTGTGCTGCTCGATCAGCTCGAGCGCTTCGGGGAACACGACTGGCCGGACCACCTCGTCGAGCGTCTCGGCGACGATCGCCTTCACTTGCGCGGCGTCCCACCCGGTGCACATGTCGGTGACGTGCTTCCGCAATTTGTCGACGTGGTTCTCGTCGGCGTTCGCGAGCAGGAACTGCAACTGAGCGACGGCCGAACGGAGCATCGCTCGTCGCGTCAGGAGCCCGCCGTCGTAGAAGGGGCGAGTGAAGGCGAGCGCGCTCGATCGCGCGATCACCGTCTTGTCGAGGTCGAAGAATGCGGCGCTGTGGTGCGGCTGTGCCGTGATCACTGTCGAATCGTACGACTGTGGACGCCGTGGTGAGGTGTGATCCACGGAACATAAGTGGCAGATAGTTGGTGTTGCAATCTTCCGGAGGCCGCGTGTAAATTCGAATGTGTCCGGCAATGCCGGAAGCTTTCAGCCCGACCCCCCGGGGCTGAAACGCTGATGACCCCGGCCTCCTCCCCCCTGGTCGGGGTCGTCTTCTATCTACGGCCGGTTGTGCCGAATCCTCTCGTCCCGCACGGGGTGGGGTGTACCTTCTCCCTAACCAAGCAGTTGCTAGGTCGCTGTCGCGCGGCCGGGGGAGGTCTGGCGGGCATGAAATTCCTGGGACGAGTCGCAGTGGCGCTGTGCGTCGCATTGCTGTCGGCGACGGTGCTGGTCGCGCCGGGCGCGGCCGACGCGAAGAAGCTGCCGGAGAACTTCAACTTCTTCGGCGGCATCCCATACGAGCTCCAGCATCCGGGCGGCTCCCTGCCAGGCTCGAACGACTTCTCGTGCAAGCCGACGGCGGCGCATCCGCGCCCGGTGATCCTGGTGCACGGGACCGGCGGCGCGAAGACCACCAACTGGGGCGCGTACGTCCCCATGCTCAAGAACCGCGGGTACTGCGTCTTCGCGCTCACTTACGGTGCGCTCAAGGGCCTGCCGTGGCCGTTCACCGCGGTCGGCGGCATGGATCACCAGCAGGTCAGCGCCGCGCAGCTCGCGAAGTTCGTCAACCGCGTCCTGAAGGCGACCGGTGCGAAGACGGTGGACCTCATCGGGCATTCGCAGGGCACGTACATGCCCACCTACTACTTGAAGTACTACGGCGGCGCGTCGAAGGTCACCAAGTACGTGTCGCTCGCTCCGCTCTGGCGCGGCACCGGTTCGTTGAATCCGGTGATGACGAAGGTCGGCGAGGCGATCGGCGCCGTCCCGATGCCGATGTGCGTCGGCTGCGGCGCGATGCTGCCCGGTTCGCCGTTCAACAAGAAGATCTGGAAGGGCGGCAGCCCGTACGTCAAGGGCGTCGACTACACGAACATCATGACCAAGTACGACGAACTGGTGGTCCCGTTCACCGCGGGCTACGTTCGGCCGCGTGCGGGCGAGAGCGTGAAGAACATCGTCGTCCAGGACACGTGCTCGCAGGACTACAGCGATCACCTCGCGATCGCCGGTTCCCGACGGGCCGCGTACTTCGCGCTGAACGCGCTCGACCCGGAGCATCCGGTCAAGGTTCCATGCCTGTTCGTCCCGCCGTTCACCGGTCAGTCCTGACATGACCGGGATGCGGCCGGATCTGTCCGGCATCGACGAACTGACAGTCAACCTCACACATCGGGTGTGTCTCGGCGATCTGCCGACCCGTGCGGCCCGCCAGTTCGGGGACCGGCCCGCAATCGTGGACGGCGACGACACCGTCACCTTCCGTCAACTGGAGGTACGGTCGAACGCGCTCGCGCGCGGTCTGCTCGCACGCGGTCTGGTCCGCGGTGACGCGGTGGCGCTGCAGATGCAGAACCGCTGGCAGTTCGCCGTCAGCCTGTTCGCGCTCGCCAAGATCGGTGTCACCGCGATGCCGCTCAATCTCGCTATCTCACCGTCCGACGTGGCGTTCCAACTCGCCGACAGCGGGGTCCGCGCCGTCATCGGCGAAGCGGCGTTCGTCCCCGTGCTGACCGCGGCGTTCGCCGGCGGAGCGGCCGCGGTGACCGAGGTGATCGTGCTCGGCGACGCGCCGTCGGACATCGGCGGGGTGCCGACCGTGAGTTGGGAGGCGGTGGCGTCCGACGACGTGTCCGTGGTGGAGACGATCGTCGACGACCGGGACATCGTGCACTGCCTGTACACCTCGGGCACCACCTCACGCCCGAAGGGTGTGTTGACCAGCCATGTCGCGGTGCACATCGGTGCACTGTCGTCTGCACTCGGGTTGGGCCTGCGGCCTGACGTGACGCATCCGGTGCAGCCGATCGTCCTGCCGTTGTTCCACGTGACCGCGCTCGACGCCCTGATGCTGCCCACACTGCTCGTCGGCGGCACGGTGGTGCTGCTGCGTGGATTCGATCCCGCGGCGCTTGCGCAGACCTTCGTCGATCACCGGGTCACTCACCTGACGCTCCTGCCGATGATGTGGGCGGCGCTCGCCGCGCAGCCGACGCTGACGGACGACAACACGTCGTCGCTGATCACCGGCCTCTACGCGATGGCGCCGATGGCCGCAGAGGTGCTCGCCGGAGTGCGGGCGCGATTCCCCGGGGCCGCGATCATCCTGGGCTCGGGGCAGACCGAGACCACCCCCGCGTCGGAGCTGCAGTGGAACGGGCATCAGGGTGTGAAAGACGAGTCGTGGGGACCTGCGACCGTGTCGACCGATGTCGCGATCATGGACGGCGACGGCCGCCTCCTCGCGGCGGGCGAGACCGGCGAGATCGTGTACCGCAGTCCGCAGCTGATGGAGGGCTACTGGAACAACGCCGACGCGAACACCGAGGCGTTCGCGCACGGCTGGTTCCACGGCGGCGACATCGGGCACCTCGACGACGATGCCGTCGTCTGGTTCACCGACCGCTCGAAGGACATCATCAAGTCCGGTGGCGAGAACGTCAGCTCGGTCGAGGT
>JASLJL010000178.1 GCA_030152405.1 Gordonia sp. (in: high G+C Gram-positive bacteria)
TCGCGGCGACGTCCTCGGCCGTCAGCCGGACGCCGAGGGTGCGGGTGCTCTTCGCGTCCGTGTCCTCGGCCAGTGCGGTCTGCGCCCAGAGCGGCCAGATGCTCACGACGCGGATGTCGTCGGGCTCCCACTCGAGTTCGAGCGCTTCGGTGAGTCCGGCGACGAAGAACTTGGTGGCGCTGTACGTCGCGATGCCGGGCTGCCCGTAGATGGCCGACGCCGACGCGATGTTCACCAGGTGACTGCCCGGCGTCGCCTTCAGATACCGGTGTGCGGCGCGAGCGCCGAGGGTGACGCCGAGGGCGTCGATGTCGATCTGCGCCTTGATGGCCTCGGGACTGATGTCGGCAAGATCGCCCGACAGCAGGATGCCCGCGTTGTTGTCGAGCACGTCGAGCTGTCCGTCGGTGTGCGAGGTGAAGTCGGCGAGCGCGGCGTCCCACTGGTCGGCGTCACGGACGTCGAGGACACCGGTGATCAGCTCGGGGTCGTCGGCGGCAGCGGCGGTGAGGGCGGCTTTGTCGACGTCGTAGATGCCGACTGTCCAACCGTGGGAACGGAACAGTTTGGCGGTGGCGAGACCGATTCCGGCGGCTCCACCGGTGATGACGATCGACGGCATGACGTTCTCCCTCTATGTGCTGACCTGCATGTCTGTGCACTGAACCCTACTTACTCGTCGGTAGGTAAACCAGGGTCTATGAAGCTCGTCACAAGCGTGTTAGCGTGACAACAAATATTGTCACATCGACTGATGGGAGATCGAGATGACCATTCTCGAGAACGCCTCGATGAGCACACCCGACCGCGGCGTGGACGAAGTGTCACAGCGTCTGGTGGATTCGGCCGCGCGGCTCTCGCGTAACGCGATGACCGAGATCGACTGGTCCGCACCGATGGATCCGGCCCAGTACGGCTGCAGTCCGGAGTGGTCCACGTTGTACGGCACCGACTACTGGAACGAGCTGACCGTCGAGCAGCAGGTGACACTGACTCGTCATGAGTTCGCGTCGATCATGAACGTCGGCATCTGGTTCGAGATGATCCTGCAGGAGCTCGTGCTTCGCGATCAGTACCTCGGCCGGTACCACGAGCCGGAGTTCCAGTTCGCGCTCACCGAGATCGCGGACGAATGTCGTCACTCGATCATGTTCGCGAAGGCGTCGTCGAAGATGGTCGGAACGTCGTACCACCCGCCTCGCCGGATCGGCCGCCTCGGCAAGATCTTCCAGCACACGGCGCGCGGCGCGGTCTCGTACGCGGGCATCCTGGTCGCCGAGGAGATCCTCGACGTGTTCCAGCGTGGCTGCATGCGAGACGAACGAGTGCTCCCGTTCATCCGCACGATCAACGAGATCCACGTGCTCGAAGAGTCTCGCCACATGAAGTTCGCCCGTGAGCAGGTCCGCGAGTCGATGGCCGGCATGAGCCCGCTCAAGCGGCGGTTCTGCGCGCTCTACACCTCCCTCGGCGCGCTCTACATCGTGTCGAACCTGGTCCAGCCGCAGGTGTACGCGAACGCCGGACTCGCTGTGGACCGTGCGCTCGCCGAACGTCGCACCAACAAGCACTTCCACGCGATGGTCCGCAGCAACTGCACGCATCTGATGGAGTTCCTCGACGACGTGGGGCTGCTGACGCGGGCCGCGCGGCGCAACTACCGCCGCGTCCACATGATCTGATGGCCCACGTCATCACGCAGTCGTGCTGCAGCGACGCCGCATGCGTCTCCGTGTGCCCCGTGAACTGCATCCATCCGACTCCCGAGGAACGTGGATTCGGCACCTCGGACATCCTGCACATCGATCCGGTGGCCTGCATCGACTGCGGCGCCTGCGCCGACGCCTGCCCCGTGGACGCGATCTTCCCGGCCGATCGGCTCGGGGAGCGCGACAAGGTGTTCATCGACGTCAACGCGTCGTACTACCGGGAGAATCCGGACATCTCCTCCGGGTGGTCGGACATCGTGTATCCGGTGATCCCGCGTCTGCCGGACGGCCTGCGAGTGGCCGTCGTCGGCACCGGGCCGTCGGGCGGATACGCCGTCCGCACGTTGATCGGCCGAACCGACGCCGATGTCACGGTGATCGACCGGTTGCCGACGCCCGGAGGTCTCGTCCGTGCGGGCGTCGCACCTGATCACCCTGGCACCAAGGGGGTCCTTCGCACGTTCGACCTGCTGTACCGCGATCGACGGGTCCATCTGTTGGGCGGAGTCGAGATCGGAGATGGCCGCGGCACCGTCACTCCGCGGGAGCTCGCCGCCCATTTCGACGCGGTGTTCTACGCGGTCGGTGCACCCGATTCCCGAGCACTCGGAGTGTCGGGAGAAGACCTGCCCGGTTCGATGGCCGCCACCGATCTGGTCGCCTGGTACAACGCTTATCCAGGTGCGCAGGGACCTCCGATCCCCGAGGACGGAGTGGGACGCGCCGTGATCGTGGGAACCGGCAACGTGGCGCTCGACGTCGCGCGAATCCTCGTGTCGTCGCCGGAGGCGCTCGCCGCCACCGACATCGCGGACCGCGCATTGACGCTTCTGGAGAGGCAGGACATCCGCGAGGTCGTGCTGCTCGGTCGACGCGGTCCCGCAGACGCCGCGTACACGGCGGCTGAGTTCCGGGCGCTGCAAGAGCTTCCCGGCGTGGACGTGATCGTCGCCGACAGCCCGGACGGACTCCGCCTCCACGAACCGCCCGCGCCCGATCGTCGACGCATCGTCCTGCTCTTCCACACCGCCGTCGACGGGATCGTCGCAGGTGATCGAGGGCGTGTAGGAGCAGTCGACGTGACGACCGGCGATCTGGCGCATGCGATCACGACCGATCTGGTGATCCGGTCGATCGGCTACCGCGGGGTGCGCATCGGCGGTCTGCCCTTCGACGACGCGCACGGTGTCATCCCCAACGCCGACGGCAGAGTGATCGACGAGGCAGGCGATGTGATCCCCGGCGTGTACGCCCTCGGGTGGGCGGCGCGTGGGGCCACCGGAGGAATCGGCGCCAACAAGGCCCATGCGATCGGCACCGTGGAGGCCTTCATCGACGACGCCGCAGCCGGACGTCTGACCAGGACGGCGCACGCCCCCGACGACTTCCGCAGGCTCGTGCAGACCAGATCGCCGAACCTCGTCGGATACCGCGGCGTGCGGTCCATCGACCGTGCCGAGCGTGCGCGGGGACAGGCCGTCGGACGCCCTCGGATCAAGTTCACCGACGTGTCGGACATGCTGGCGGCGGCTCGTCGCCGGACGTGACCGGCGTGTTTCTCAGCAGGATCTGAAGAAGAGACGATAAGACTGTAGGCATGCGCATACTCGTGGTCGACGACGACCGGGCCGTCCGGGAGTCGCTTCGTCGTTCCCTGTCCTTCAACGGCTACACCGTCGACACGGCAGGCGACGGTCTCGAAGCACTCGAGAAGGTGATCGCCGATCGCCCGGACCTGCTCGTGCTCGACGTCATGATGCCTCGCCTCGACGGGCTGGAGGTGTGCCGCCGTCTCCGGTCGGCAGGCGACGATCTCCCGATTCTCGTGCTCACCGCGCGTGACTCGGTGTCCGAGCGTGTCGCGGGCCTGGACGCGGGCGCCGACGACTACCTGCCGAAGCCGTTCGCGTTGGAGGAGCTCCTCGCGCGTCTCCGGTCGCTGATGCGGCGTGCCGTCCGCGAGGACGAGGAGGGATCGGAGGCGGTGTCGTTCACCGACCTGACCCTCGATCCGGTGACGCGCGAGGTGACGCGCGGGGAGCGGCAGATCAGCCTGACGCGCACGGAGTTCGCTCTGATGGAGATGCTGATGGCCAATCCGAAGCGCGTTCTCACCCGCAGCCGGATCCTGGAAGAGGTGTGGGGCTATGACTTCCCGACGTCGGGCAACGCACTCGAGGTGTACATCGGCTACCTGCGTCGCAAGACCGAAGCCGAGGGCGAGCCGCGCCTGATCCACACCGTCCGAGGCGTCGGCTACGTGCTCCGCGAGAGCGCCGCTCCCTAAATGCGACTCCTGCACCGCCGTCCCCACCGGCCGATGCGCGCTCCGAACGCCCTCACCCGGTCGGTGTCTCTGCGCAATCGCGTGGCGCTTCTCGCGGCCGCCGTCGTGCTCCTGTCGGCGACGCTCATGGCCGGCGCCGCCTACTTCGTCGTCTCGCGGTCGCTGTACCGGGACGTCGACACCCAGCTCGTCACGCGGGCCGACGGCATGACCGTGCTCTCGAAGCTTGGGCGGCTCAGCAACGGTCCCGAGGATCTGCTCGCGGGCACTGTGTTCTCCACGTCGATCTCGATCGCGCTTGTCGAGCCCAGCGGTCACACGTTGATGCTCGGCGAGGTCCCGTTCGGGGACACCGAGCGGGACATCATCAAATCGACGAATCCACCCGGAACGCTCAACCAGAGTCTGCGGACCACGGCCAATCACCGTGTGCTGGCGCGCAAGCTCTCGAACGGCAGCACGCTGATGCTCGCCGAGTCCCTCGATCGGACCGACGCGATCTTGAAACGTCTGGCGTCTGTCCTGTTCCT
>JASLJL010000051.1 GCA_030152405.1 Gordonia sp. (in: high G+C Gram-positive bacteria)
GCGCCGGGACGAGGCGGTTGTCGATGACACAGCCCCACATGTAGCGCTTCTTCTGGCCGTTGAAGTTCGAGGGAGCGTCCCAGTTCGTGTAGAAGCTGTTCGGGCCGCCGACCGGCTCCACGACGTTGACGCCGCGGTTCACGAAGTTCTGAACGTTGGTGTTGATCTCCCAGCCGCTGCGGTCGTACTGCGCACGCATGCCGTCCAGCAGGATCACAGTGCGCTGATTGCCGGCCTTCTTCCAGGCGCGGACCTTCACCTTGCCCGGAGCCATCGACTTGTTGCCGAAGGCGCCGTTGGTGGGCATGCCACAGGCATCGATCCAGAACTCCTGGAAGCCCGGGGCCGCGTCGGCCTTACCCGAGCCGATCGAGGTACCCATCAGGCCCATTGCGGTGACGACCGCGAGGACGACTGCGGTCACCTTGCGACCGTAGCGCCGCGTGCTCTTCGCTTCACGCATTGACTTGAAATCTCCCTAACGTTGTTTCGGCGCCTCGGTGGAGTCTCCACCTGCGCGCCGTTGTCGACCCACTTCGTCAACTCGCGATTCACTCACGTCACATCCGAAACGAATGTGCCAAAGCCTATCGGGAGCGACACGCCCAACCAAACGCTGTGACCTGTATCACCGAGTGTTGGTCGACCGGGCCTTCCCAGTCGAGTCGTCCGCCGGCGGGCTTCCGACCCTTCCTGAGTTGTATCGACTGATCGGAGCCAGACGTTACCGTTCCGAGATCATGGCGAGCAAGCCGTTGTCACACGTGTCACTTATGCAGCTCTCATGTCCCGTTTTGTCACTTCTCATCCAACCCGGCCGGCATCGGCAGACCGCACCGCTGAATCTCGTACTCCGGCTGACGAGCGATCCGGTAACTGCTGAAGCCCACCGAACCGGCCAGATTCTGTCGGAACCGACTGAAACTCCAGCCGTCCTTGTACGACTCGAGCCTCGACACCGTGTCCGGGCAGGTGAGCGCCGTCTGAGCCAGTTTCACCTCGCGCGGCGAGATGAAGGCCGGCAGTCCGCCCTCGGTGTCCACTCCGCCGCTCTCGGCGACCACCCACGAGCTCGGGAGGTCCTTGTCGTGGCCGATGCGACCGTCCTGGAGCCGACCGGTGTGCGCTGCGGGCGGGTACGCGAGACCGACGTCGTCGACCACCCGCACGTCGAGCGGCAGGTTCATGCTCGTCATGCCGAGATTGATCATGTAGACGGTCACCTCGCGACGCGCGCCCTCCGGCAGCGGCTGCTGGAGGTGGACCACCGCCCAGCTGTCGTAGTCGGATCCGCCGAGATCGTCCGGCGGCAGCACCACACCGCCGGTGGGACGCACCTCGTCGACCCGTTCGATCAGCGAACGCATCCGCGGGAAGTCGAGGTAGTCGACGGCGGTGATCGGGTTCTCGTTCGCCAGGTTCGCCACGTAGAAGCGGCGCTCGTCGACGATTCCGTCGCGGCTGATCAGCAGCGGCGAACTCGAGATCACCTTCTCGTGGGCCACCACGCCCCACCACACGGTGGCGCCCCATGCGGCGAAGACACCGATCGCGGCGGCCAGGCGGAGCCTGCCGCTGCGCGTGCGGACGGTGTCCGGGAGCACGGCCGGGACCACCATCACCGGCAGCAGGAGGATGAACATCGGAGTCAGCAGGACGCGGCCGTGCATGAAGTCGCCGCCCTGGCGCAGCCAGTAGACGGTCAGGATCGCGCCTGCGACGAGCATCGTGATCACGACGGTGCGCTGGGACTGCATGGCCAGCGACCACCGGGTCCACCATGCGGCTATGCGCTCGCGGCCGGACGCGAGGTCCGCAGGCTCATCGTGCGGCGCGTCGGGAGCGGTGCGGTCGGCGCGCGCGACGACAGCGAGCACGATGCCGACGACGACAGCCAGGATCACCGGCAGGATCAGCGTGTACGGCGAGAAGAGGTTGCCGAGGTAGGCGAAACCCTGCGACCACTTCGAGCCGCTGGCGTCCTTGGCGATCGCCGGATTCGGGACGAGCACGGCGTAGTAGCCCATGCGGAAGATCTGGTAGGCCACGGGGAGCGCGCCTGCCACCGCGGTCATCGCGATCCGCATCCGCCAACCGATCGGCGAGGAGATCAGAACGATCAGGACCAGGACGCCCAGCACGGCGCCCTCGGGCCGGACCAGGGGCGCGAGGCCCGCGGTGAACGCGAGCGCCAGGAACGCGGCCCGGGAGCGACGTGTGGGCTCGGCGTCACGCCGACGCGCCCATGCGAGGAACTGGCACCACAGCGCCGCGACCCAGAAGATGGTGAGCCCGTTCTCCAGGCCCGACGTCGCGAAATCGCGGGCGGGGGGAACGGCGATGTAGATGATCGCGCCGAACGGTAGCAGAAGTCCGACGCCGCGCCCGGTGACTCGGCGCCCGTAGAGACGGGCAGTGCCGTACATCGCCAGCGGGATCGCGGCGACCGACAGGAGCAGCGCCACCCAGAGCGCGACGTACTCGGTGTGCTCGGCTCCGGTGATCCAGGAGAAGAACCAGACGACGTACGTCCACAGGGTGGAGGTGTTCGCCTCGACCCGCTCGCCCGCGTTGAACACGGGCCCGTTGCCCGCCAGCAGGTTCCGCACCGTCCGCAGGACGATGAGGCCGTCGTCGGCGATCCACCGGCGCTGCCACGCGCCGATCGCGAACAGTGTCGTCACGGCGATCGCGCCGATCGACCAACTGGCGACCGGCGCGATCAGACGTCGACGCGGAGAGAGAACAGCCTGATCAGAGGCTGCGTCAGAACGGGGCATAGACGGCCACACCTACGAGCACGACCCATGCGACGGCGAGCGCCTGCAGGACGCGGTCGCCGAGCGCGACCTCCTCCGGCTCGCCCGCCTGGCCGCCGTCGACGTCGACCGCGTACCGGAGGATGGCGATGGTGAAGGGGACCATCGAGATGGCGTAGAAGACGTTGTCGCCCTGCGTGCCGTCGAACGCCCACAGTCCGTAGCAGAGGACGACCGCGGTCGCCGACAGCGTCCACACGAACCGCAGGTAGGTGGTGGTGTAGTACTCGAGCGACTTGCGGATCTTGGCGCCGGTGCGCTCGGCGAGCTGCAGCTCGGCGTACCGCTTGCCGGCCGCCATGAACAGCGAGCCGAAGGCCATGACCAGCAGGAACCACTTCGACAGCGCGATCTCCGCGGCGACGCCACCGGCGATCGCGCGCAGCAGGAATCCCGACGACACGATGCAGATGTCGATGACGGCCTGGTGCTTGAGACCGAAGCAGTATCCGAGCTGGATCGCCAGGTAGACGGCGATCGTCACGGCCGTCTGCCAGTTGGCGATGAACGAGATCCCGATCGCGCCCGCCGCCAGGACGACGGCGAGGACGAACGCCAGATTGCGCGGGACGACACCCGCGGCGATCGGACGGAAGCGCTTGGTCGGGTGCTGACGGTCCGCTTCGACGTCGAGGGCGTCGTTGATCAGGTAGATCGACGAGGCGACCAGGCAGAATGCGACGAACGCGATGCCGACGGCGCCCATCCGGCCGCTGTCGGTGAGGGTGTCGGTGCCTGCGGCCATCGGCGCGGCGAGCACCAGGACGTTCTTGACCCACTGACGGGGGCGCAACGCCTTGATCAGTCCAGAGGCCAGGTTCTTCGGCGGACCGGTCACACCGGTCTCGATCGGCTCCTCGCTCATCTACTGCTCCTCGATTCTCGTGTCTGCGGCAATGACCGCGCCTGCGGTCAGCGCTCCGACGAGTGCTCCGACAGTCACATCGGAAGGGTAGTGGACGCCGAGCACCAAACGTGAAACCAGCATCGGCGGGACGATCAGGGCGGGCGCCGCCGCGGGCGGCAGACCTGCGGCGCGGCCGAGCAGGATCGCGGCCGCCGTGGTGGACGTCGCATGGCTGGACGGGAAGCTCAGCTTGCTCGGCGTGCTCACCCCGACTGCGATGTCCGGATGGTTCGGGCGCTTGCGTCGGACGATCCGCTTGATGACGACGGACGCGGCGTGGGCGACGAACGCACCGACCCCGGCCTCCACGTATCGACGGCGGGCCACGACGTCACCGCGGCGATGAGCCGCGAGCGCTCCGGCGCCGGCAAGCGCGAACCAGCCCAGGGAGTGCTCGCCGAAGTGGGAGAGCCCGCGGGCCGCGGGCAACACGCCCGGCCGATCGGCGATGGCGCCCTGAACGGCTACGAGGATCGCGGCTTCACCCGACGCCGGGCCGACGTCGGCCTGGCCATGAGTCTCAATCGATTCCGAAGACACGGGCCCAACTCTCCTTGCTCACCAGATCGTCGTGCGCGCCGCGGTACTCCACGCGCATCTCGTCGAAACGTTCCCGCAGTTCGCGGACCAACGCGGCCGATTCCCGGCCGAGTTCCACCATCTTGTCGCGGTCGCGCTTGCGGTAGACCACGCCCCGGCCGTCGGCCGTCGTCACCGTGACGCCGTCCACCCGTCCGAGCGAGAACCAACGCGCCTCGATGGGCGGGTAGTTCGCCTGCGGCGTCTCATGATGACGCGGGTCGGCCGGTCGGGCGTTGTTGATCAGCACCTTGGCCAAGGTCTTCACCTTGGCGACCGCGCCCTGCGGGGCGTGGACGCCGAGCGCGGTGGCCTCACCGCTGGTGCGCGGAAGGTCTTGCGCGGACGGCAAGACGACGGCGTCCGGGTACTCCTTGCGGATCGCGGCGACCTTGCCCAGCGCCGTCGGCAGGATCGACCGGATGTGGTCGGGGCCTGCGAGGAAGTCGCGGATCGCCTCGTTCTGGATGGCGACGGTCGAGTACTCGAGGCACATGAGGTGCTTGGCGGTCGCCTTGGCCATCGACGTCAGGATGCCGTCGATGGAGCCGTCCTTGTACATCGACGCGACGACGAGACGATTGCGGAGGTGGAAGTACGCCTGCCAGTCGATGGCGTCGTCCTTGTCACTCCACGCCATGTGCCAGATCGCGATGCCGGGAACCGTGGCGGTCGGATAGCCGGCCCGCGCGGCACGCAGTGCGAACTCCCAGTCGTCCCACTTGATGAACAGGGGCAGCGGCAGACCGATGGTCTCGGCTACCTCACGCGGATACATGCACATCCACCAGCCGTTGCCCTCGACGTCGATGCGTCGATGCAGGTTCTTCGACTTCTCACGGTCGGTGAGCGGGTACTTCGCGAAGTTGTGGTCGTACTCGACGAACGGTGCGGCCGTCCACATGAACTTGTGGTGATCA
>JASLJL010000093.1 GCA_030152405.1 Gordonia sp. (in: high G+C Gram-positive bacteria)
GCAATCTCGACCCGGCCGATCCCTTCCTGTCCGACGGGTACGACGCGTGGCGCGCGTACGGCAACTCGAAACTGGCGAACCTGCACTTCGCGATCGGTCTGAACCGGCTGTTCGTCGAGGCCGGCGCTCGTGCGCGTGCGCTGTCGGGTCATCCCGGCTGGACCGACTCCGACTTGCAGACGACCACCCACCAAGCAGGCGGGGGCGGCCTCTTCGGGGCCATCGGCGGCTACGCGACTCGAATCGTCGGCATGTCTGTTCCGCGCGGCGCGCTCAGCCAGCTGCGTGCGGCGACCGACCCGGCGGCGGTCGGCGGCAGCCTCTACGGACCGTTGTTCGCAAGCTTCGGATCACCGGTGCGGCGGCCGATGGTGCGGCCGGGCACCGACGAGGGGATCCGGCGGCTCTGGGACGTGTCCGAGAATCTGACGGGTGTGCCGTTGGTCGTCGCGCCCGCGAACCGATGACACCGCCGATCGCACTCATCGCCCCGGCGATGGCCATCGGGTCGAGGTTCTATCGACCGGTGGTGCAGGCGTTCGCCGACCGCGGTTGGGAGGCCCGCGCTCTCGGCCGACGTGGATTCGAGAAGGGCGAGCCGACCGCGAGCCGCACAGTCGACTGGGGTTATGACGACGAGATCGGCGACATCGAGGCCGCGGTCACGGCCGCTCGCGCAGAGCACCCGGACCGCCCGGTCGTCCTCGTCGGACACAGCCTCGGGGGTCAACTCGTCGCAGGTCATCAGGCGACCCGAACACCGGTCGACGCAGTGGTGACGGTCGGTGGCGCCTACCCGTACTTCCGGCACTTTCCGCACGGGGGCGTTCCGCTCGCGGCGATGGCGGGGGTGATCGTCCCCGTCACGACGGCGGTGTTCGGCTATCTGCCGAAGCCCGCATTCGGGGGACCGGGCGCACGGACGTTGATGCGCGAGTGGTCGCGGATGGTCCTCACCGGGCGGCCGCCGTTCCCCGTGGAGAAGGCGATCGACACGCCGGCGTTCGTCATCAGCCTCGACCACGACCAGCTGTCTCCCGCGCCCGCCATCGACGACCTCGTGGCGAGACTCTTCAGCCCGTCGGCCGTCACCCGATGGCACTACCGGGACCAGGACGTGCCGAGCGGCGCGTCGAACGATCACATCGATTGGGTGCGCACACCGGATCTCGTCGTCGACCGGATCGTCGACTGGTGGACTCACCGAGAGGAGCAGGTATGAACCCGCACATCACCAAGGACCTCGGCAGCAAGCTGATGAACCGTGCTCATCGGCTGATTCTCACCGTCAGCGGCGGCCGACTGTTGTCGACGCCGTTCGGGATGCCGACGGTGGAACTGCACACCGTGGGTCGGAAGTCCGGTCTTCCGCGGTCGTGCTTCCTGACCAGTCCCGTCCACGACGATCAGCGGATCGTGCTGGTGGCGTCGAAGGGCGGCGACGACCGTCACCCCGACTGGTATCGGAATCTGCAGGCAACTCCCGACGCGGAGATCGTCATCAACGGCGAGACCCGCCGGGTGACGGCTCGTACCGCGACGCCGGAGGAGGAGGCCGAGCTCTGGCCCCAGATCGTCGCGGCGTACCGAGGCTACGAGTCGTATCAGAAGCGCACCTCACGGGACATCCCGGTCGTCATCTGCGATCGTCGCTGACCGCTTGGTGACCGGATCCGCGCCAATGGCGGATCTCGAGCGCGATCGAGATGTTGAGCGCGTTCTCGGCGAGTGGCCGGGGGAGCAGTTCGTCGGCTCGCTTGATCCGACGAAGCAGAGTGTTGCGATGTGTGAACAAGGCCTGAGCGGCGCGCGACACGTTGCACTCGGCGCGCAGGTACTCCCGCACCGCGGCGCGGATGTCGGAGTGGCCGTTCTCCAATGGACCCAGCGTGTGCGAGACGAAGCGGTCGGCACGATCTGGTGAGGCGGTGGCCAGCAGCACGCCTTCCACCTCGTCGAACGTCGCGACGGCGTGGTCGGTGTCCATCCGAGCCATCATTCGCTGCGTGCTCACCGCGTCGAGGTGGGACGTCCGGAAGCCGTCGACGCCGGCACCGGTGGAACCGACCGCCACATGCCTGCCGTCACCGGCAGCCGTGAGCGAGTCGACGTCTCGGAGGCGATCGCGGTCGATGGAGGCGAACCACGCCCAGACCGCTCCGGGGCTGGAGACCACGCGGACACTCCGCTCGGCGCGCAGATGTGACACGAGGGCATCGGCGGTGCGTTCCAGTTCCGACAGCCGCGGCGACGGATCGGTGGTCCACACGACGGCTGCGGTGTGCGACTGGTCGAAGCGGTAGCCGAGGAGACGCTCGGCCGCCGGCACGTCCACCGTGCCGCCGTCGACGATCAGGGAGACCGCGTCGAACCGTGCGGTCTCCCGGCCCCGGACGAACTGCTCGCGTTCGACGGCGATCTGCGCGGTCAGCGCGGCGATCGTGGCGTCGACGAAGGTGCCGATGAGCTCGGCGGAGACGTCGAGCATGTCGCGCAGATCGTCGGTCTGCGAGGTGAGACCGAAGGCGATCTTCATCCAGCGACGCCATGCGACGTTCTGGCCCAACCGATACGCCTCTCCACTGGCATCGGTGTGTCCGCGGGCGACCATCAGTCGTGCGGTCTCCTGAATGTTGTCGATGAACGGCGGGACGGGCACGCCCGGTTCCTCGATGTTCGCCGTCGCCCAGCGTGTGAGCATCGCGTGCGTGTTGCGGACGGTGATCGCGCGCAACGCCGGGTCGTCGGCCACCGGGCGTGCGTCGGCGGCCTGAAACGCGGCGTCGTCGATCTCGTCGAACCAATCCGGAGGGGCGTCGATCACGGCCTGCGCGGCACGACGGATCAAGTCTTTCACCTCGGGTGTGCACTCTGCGGAGTCCATCCGCCGAGCCTATCGAATGCAATGTGCACTCATGACGATCCGATCTGGTGCGAATGTACCTGTCGCAACCGGATCTGTACGGCGACGATGAGAACCACATCACAGCGCACATGCCACGGGAGGCACCCATGACCGCACGTCTGTACTCGGACACCTCGAGCACCTCGGTTGCGCCCGTCCGATTGCCGGACGGCCCGCGGTTCAGCGCTCGCGCGCAGATGCGGTTCATCACCGATCGCCCGCGAGCGTTGGCTGAACTCGCCGAGCGGTTCGTGCCGACGTTCTCCATGCCTCTGGTGACCTTCGGCCGCACGGTGGTCCTGACCGAGCCCGCCATGTTCGACGAGCTGTTCCACATCCCGTCCGACGTGGCGGGCGGAGTCGAGCCCAGTCTCGACGTCATGTTCGGATCGGGGTCGATCTTCGGCAAGCAGACGTCGGAGCATCGTCGGGACCGCAAGCTCCTGACTCCGCCGTTCCACGGGCGCAGCCTGCGCGACTTCGAGTCGATCGCGGAGGAGGAGACCCGGAAGGAGATCGCCACCTGGCCGGTCGGTAAGGAGTTCCCGACGCATCCGTCCACGATGAGCATCACGCTGAACATCATCCTGCGAGCGGTCTTCGGCGCCGAAGGCGACGAGTTCGACGAACTCCGAGAACTGATGCCGCGGTGGATCCGCTTCGGCGCGACGATCTTCGCGGTGCGACCGCTGCAATGGGACTGGGGACCGATGAGCCCGTGGCGCAGGCACCTGGCCATGCGTCGGCGATTCGACGAGATCCTCGGTCGTCTCATTCGACGCGCCGAATCCGATCCCGACTTCGACACCAGAACCGATGTCCTCTCGTTGCTGCTTCGCGCGCGCTACGACGACGGTTCGGCGATGACGCATGAGGAGATCGGCGACGAGCTCGTCACGCTTCTCGCCGCGGGCCATGAGACCACTGCGACCTCTCTGGCATGGGCCTTCGAACGGTTGAGCCGGAATCCGCAGGTCCTCGAACGGCTCGTCGCGGAGATCGAGGAGGGCGGCGCGACGTATCTGCAGGCGACGATCCACGAGGTGATGCGCTCGCGCACCGTGATCGACGGAACCGTCCGAACTGTGCGCGCCGAGCGGATGGTCTTGGGCGACTGGGTGATCCCGCGTGGAATGAACGTCTACGTCGCGGCATCCGTCGCGCACAACGACCCGCGGAACTTTCCGTCTCCCGAACAGTTCATGCCCGAACGCTTCCTCGGCCGCATGCCCGACACCTACGCGTGGGTGCCGTTCGGCGGCGGCAACCGGCGGTGTATCGG
>JASLJL010000143.1 GCA_030152405.1 Gordonia sp. (in: high G+C Gram-positive bacteria)
GTCGCGGCGGGACTGTCGGTGCTCCCGTTGGGCGTCAGTGCCGTGACTCTCGGCTTCGGTTACGTGCTGGCGCTGTCGACGATGCCCTACGAGATCGCGGCGTCACCGCTGGTGGTGCCGTGCGTGCAGGCGCTCATCGCGATCCCGGTGGTGGTCGGGGTGATGGTCCCGGCCCTCGAACAGGTCCCCGCCCGACTGAGAGACGCGGCCGCCGCGCTCGGTGCGGGACCGCTGCGAGTGTTCCTGACCGTCGACCTGCGGCTGACGGCCAGATCGCTCGCGGCCGCCGCGGGGTTCGCCTTCGTCATGGCGGTCGGCGAGTTCGGTGCGACCACCTTCCTCGCCCGCGCCGACACCACCACGCTGCCGGTCCTCATCGGCTCGTTGATGGGTAGGCCGGGTGCGGACAACTTCGCCGCCGCGATGGCGGCCTCGGTGGTGCTCATAGCGGTCAGCGCCGCCGTCGTCGCCGTCGTCGAACTGCTGACCGGTCGATCTGCTGAAAGGAGTCCGCGTGCTGACACTGAGTGACGTGTCGATCCGATACGGAAGTCGCGAAGTGGTGCACGGCGTCGACTGGGAGGTCGGCGGGGACGCACTCGTCACCGCACTCCTCGGGCCGTCCGGCTGCGGGAAGTCGACCCTGCTGCGCGCGATCGCCGGGCTCGAACCGGTGTCGTCGGGAACAGTTCGGTTCGACGACCGGGACCTGGCGCGGACACCTGTGCACCGCAGAGACTTCGGTGTCGTGTTTCAAGACGGGCAGCTCTTTCCGGGCCGGACCGTCGGGCAGAACATCGCCTACGGTCTGGCTCGGCGAGGTGTCTCGCGAACGGAGGCGGCCGCACGGGTCGAGGAACTGCTGCAGCTGGTCCAGCTGCCGGGCGCCGCGGACAGGTCGGTCACCGAACTGTCGGGCGGACAGGCGCAGCGAGTGGCACTCGCCCGGGCGTTGGCGCCCCGACCCAGACTGCTACTCCTCGACGAACCGCTCGCGGCCCTCGACCGACGACTGCGAGAGGATCTCGCGGTCGCGATCTCCGACATCGTGCGGGCGGCCGGCACCCCTACTGTCGTCGTCACCCACGACCACGGGGAGGCCGCGCTGATGGCCGACGTCGTGTCGGTGATGCGGGACGGTCGGATCGTCGACACCGCGACGCCGCAGCGGCTCTGGAGACGACCAGCCGACGAATGGGTGGCGCGTTTCCTCGGCGCGACCGACACGACCGACGGCCAGGTGTCCGACGGCGTCCTCCGCACCGCGATCGGCGACGTGCCGCTCGACGGCGATCTCGCCGATCTCGCAGACGGACGCTGCACCGTCGCGCTGCGGCCCGACTCCGTCTCCGTCCAACCCGACCCGACCCGGCCCGCGGTCGTGACCCGGGTCCGGAGTCTCGTCGGATCGTGGCACGTGTGGATCGAACTGCCGGACGGGTCGCACGTGCAGGGCGTCGCTCATCGCGGTGTGCAGGTGGGACAGCACGTCTCGATCACACCGATGCCCGAACGGATCGGGGTGATCGGGGCGTGAGCGGAGGTCTCGTGGTGGCGGGCGCCGTGATGTCCGACGGGAGACTGCTGTTGGCGCAACGCGCGTATCCGCCCGAGCTGGCCGGGTTGTGGGAGTTGCCGGGCGGAAAGGTCGAGGCGGGGGAGACGCTCGACGCCGCCTTGATTCGCGAGCTGCGTGAGGAACTGCGTGTCGACGTCGCGACGGAAGGCGCGTTGAGCGTCGTCGTCCGACCGCGCGACGGTCTCGAACTGATCGCCGTCCGAGCTCGCATCCTGATCGGCGAGCCCATGGCGGTCGAGCACGAGGCCCTTCGGTGGGTCGACGCCGACGAACTGATCGCGCTGGACGACGCCGGCGCCGTGGTGCCCAATGACCGTGCGTGGATTCCGGAACTGGTCACCGCGCTGCGGGACGAGCACCCCCGGATCCCCGGATCGGACGAGGTGTGAGGAATCTGACCCCGGCTTGATGGGGCCTGATGGGTAGGTCGGGCTCGGGGACTGTGCGTGCTGACGCGATCACCGCGTGGGACGCCGCGCGTCGAACGCCGACTGCGCGGCTGCAGCTGATCGGGGACGGATGGTCACGCGTCCCGACTGCGGTCGGTTCGTGTCTGAGTCGTTCAGCTCGGACGGCAGTCGGTGTGGCGCACAAATGTCTCTGACCAGCGCAGTGAAGCGCGCAGTGCTCAGGCCGCGCGAGCCTTCTTCAGCGCTTTGGTCGCCTGCTTCTTCGACATGTTGTGGCAGTCGAGCTTGCCCATCCGATGAATCACCACGGGACACCGGAGGCACCGCGTGGACTTGCGGCAGCACTTCTTCTTCGGCTTCATGTCGGCGATCCGGGTCGGATCCTTCTTACCCATACCCTGGAGTTTAGCGCAGCCTAACCAAAAAGCGGTATCGGTGAGATCGCGCGGAGCGGGGGCGTGCCGCTACCCTTACAGGGTTCAAACCACGCCCGGGCGCACTCGCGCCCGTCGGCGCATGCAGTCAACGCGATTGAAAGAGACCTTAGTGAGCGCAGTCCCCAACTTCCGCAACGTCGCGATCGTGGCACACGTCGACCACGGTAAGACCACCCTGGTCGACGCGATGCTGCGTCAGTCCGGTGTGTTCGGCGAGCGCGCCGAACTCGTCGACCGCGTCATGGACTCCGGCGACCTCGAACGCGAGAAGGGCATCACCATTCTCGCGAAGAACACCGCCGTTCATCGTCGTCAGCCCGACGGCTCCGAGTACGTCATCAACGTCATCGACACTCCCGGCCACGCCGACTTCGGTGGCGAGGTCGAGCGTGCGCTGTCGATGGTCGACGGCGTCGTCCTGCTCGTCGACTCGTCGGAGGGTCCGCTGCCGCAGACCCGATTCGTGCTCCGCAAGGCGCTCGCCGCGTCGCTGCCGGTGATCCTCGTGGTCAACAAGACCGACCGCCCCGACGCCCGGATCGGCGAGATCGTCACCGAGGCCCAGGACCTGCTCCTGGACCTCGCGTCCGACCTCGACGACGAAGCGGCCGAGGCCGCTGAGCTCGCACTCGAGCTCCCCGTCCTGTTCGCGTCCGGCCGTGCGGGTGTGGCCAGCACCGAGCAGCCCGCCGACGGCACCGTGCCCGACGGCGACAACCTCGACCCGCTGTTCGACGTCCTGATCAACAGCATCCCCGCACCGAAGGGCGACATCGACGCGCCGCTGCAGGCGCACGTCACCAACCTCGACGCGTCGCCGTTCCTCGGTCGTCTCGGCCTGGTCCGCATCCACAACGGCACCCTCCGCAAGGGCCAGCAGGTGTCGTGGTGCCGTGAGATCGACGGCGAACCCGTCATCGAGAAGGCCAAGATCACCGAGCTGCTGGTGACACTGGGAGTCGACCGCGCACCCGCCGACGTCGCCGTCGCAGGCGACATCGTGGCCGTCGCGGGCATGTCCGAGATCATGATCGGCGACACCCTCGCCGACCCGGAGAACCCGGTGGCGCTGCCGCGCATCACCGTGGACCAGCCGGCGATCTCGGTGATCATCGGCACCAACACGTCGCCGCTCGCCGGCCGCGTCAAGGGGCACAAGCTCACCGCCCGCATGGTCAAGGACCGCCTGGACAGTGAGCTCATCGGCAACGTGTCGCTCAAGGTCGAGGACATCGGCCGCCCGGACGCCTGGGAGGTCCAGGGTCGTGGTGAGCTGGCGCTCGCCATCCTCGTCGAGCAGATGCGCCGTGAGGGCTTCGAGCTGACCGTCGGCAAGCCGCAGGTCGTCACGCGCAAGGTGGACGGCAAGACTTACGAGCCGTTCGAGCACCTGACCGTCGACGTCCCCGAGGAGTACCTCGGCGCCGTGACGCAGCTCCTCGCCGCGCGCAAGGGCCGCATGGACCAGATGAACAACCACGGCAGCGGCTGGGTCCGCATGGAGTTCGAGGTGCCCTCGCGCGGCCTCATCGGTTTCCGCACCGACTTCATGACCGAGACCCGCGGCACCGGCATCGCCAACGCGGTGTTCGCCGAGTACGGCCCGTGGGCAGGCGAGATCCGCGCCCGCCACACCGGCTCGCTCGTCTCCGACCGCGCGGGATCGGTGACGCCGTTCGCCATGATCCAGCTCGCCGACCGCGGCACGTTCTTCGTGAACCCCGGCGACGACAGCTACGAGGGCCACGTGGTGGGCATCAACCCCCGCCAGGAGGACCTGGACATCAACGTCACCCGCGAGAAGAAGCTGACCAACATGCGTCAGTCGTCGGCAGACGTGATGGAGACCCTCGCCAAGCCGATGGAGCTCGATCTCGAAGCGGCGATGGAGTTCTGCGCCGCCGACGAGTGCGTCGAGGTGACGCCCGAGGTGTGCCGTGTGCGTAAGGTCAACCTCGATGCGTCGACCCGCGCCCGCGAGCGTTCGCGGGCCAAGGCGCGTGACGCGAACGCATAGCGAGAGGTCTGTTGGATGAGGGTCGGTTCGTTGCGTAGAAGTGTGCTCGCAGTGGCGGTCGCGGGAGCGGTCGGCGTGAGTGCCACGGCATGCATGGCCGACCCTCCTCCACCGGTTCGGGAGACCCTCCCGACGACGACTCCGAACGAGTACCCCGACGAGCGGACCGTCTACGTGGCGACCGACTCCATCGGGTCGGGCTTCAATCCGCACGTCGGGTCGGATCTCGGCTCGGTGACCACCGCGGTCGCCTCGCTCACCCTGCCGAGCGCGTTCACCCCGGTGCAGACTCCGCAGGGCGTGCAGTGGAACCTCAACGACTCGCTGCTCGCGTCCGCCGAGGTCACCTCGGAGGCGCCGTTCACCGTCGAGTACCACATCGTCGACGACGCGCAGTGGTCCGACGGACTGCCGGTGACCGGCGACGACTTCGCGTACCTGTGGCAGCAGATGTCACGTCAGCCCAACGTGGTCGCGCCTGCCGGCTACCGCGCCATCTCGGATGTGAAGACGAGCGGCGGCGGCAAGCACGTCACCGTCACCTTCGACGCCCCGTACCGCGCCTGGCGTGAACTGTTCACCTCGCTCCTGCCCAGCCACTCGCTGAAGTCGAATCAGAACGGTTTCCAGACCGGGATGGACGAAGGCAAACCGGTCACCGCGGGTCCGTTCGCGATCTACTCGATCGACCGGTCGCGCGACGAGGTCCGACTCATCCGCAACGACCGGTACTGGCGCAAGCCCCCGGAGATCGATCAGGTGGTGCTGCGCCGCGCGGGCACGGCGCCGCAGATGGCCCAGACCATTCGCAACGGCGACTCCACGATGGTGTCGTTGACCGCCGGACCCGCGTCGGCGGCCGAAGTGGGCGCCATCCCAGGCGTCAAGACCTCGCGCAGGCCGATGGTCCGCGGGATGACCGTCAACGCGAACACCCGGTCGGCCACGATGGCCTCGCTCGCCGTGCGCAAAGCCGTGTTCGGCATGCTCGACCCCGGTCTCATCCGAGCCGCCGCGGCAGGAGACACCGTGGTGACTCCGTTCTCGAACACCGTGTTCGCGCCGTCCAACGACGGCTACACCGACGTCCGACACCCTCGCCCCGGCGTCGATCAGGTCCGAGCCCTGTTGGCGTCGGCCGGATTCCGCCCGGGCGCGGTCACCGAGCGGCCCGCCCCACCTGTTCCGGGCGCGTCCGAGTCGAGCACCGTCCCGTCGTCTCCGACGCTCGTCCCGAGTGATGTCCCGGGCCTCCCGTACGGCGTCGCGCCGTACACCAAGGACGGCCAGGACCTCGTGGTCCGCATCGGCGCCGTCAACTCCGACGAAGCGGTGATGTCGGCGGCCGAGACGATGGCCGACCAGTTGAGGGCGGCGGGTGTGCGCGCGAGCGTCCAGGGCATGTCCAACACCGAGCTGTACGGCGCCGCGCTGCGCAACGCACGCGTCGACCTCGTCGTCGGCTGGACCGGTCTGGGCGCCGACCCGGCGACGTCGCTGGCGACCCAGGTGGGCTGCGCCGCACCCAAGGCGGGCACCGAGGCCGGAGCGCACAAGCCGGACGACGACGCCGCCGACGAGAGCGTGTTGCCGACCAGTCCGAGCGTCTCCGGCGGTTCGGCCGAGCAACCCGCTCCCGTCAGCGACGACACCTACACCGGAAACATCTCCGGACTCTGCGATCCGACGCTGATGGACCTGGCGATGCAGGCGATGAGCTCGGAGGACCCGGACGCCCAGCTGACGCAGGCCGAGGAACTCCTCGCCGCACAGGCCGTGTACCTGCCGATTTACCAGGACTCCGTTCTCGGGGCGTCCACCGACCGGGTCGTGGGAGTGTCGCTCGACGGTCCGCCACAGGTCGGCGTGTTCGGCGACGCCGTGCGATGGGCCCTGCAATGACCCGACCGATCGACCCGCTGCGGCTGCTCCTGCTGCACGCGCACCCCGATGACGAGACGATCATGACCGGCGGCGTGATCGCCCGCTACCTCGACGAGGGGATCGACGTCCGCGTCGTCACGTTCACCCTCGGGGAAGAGGGCGAAGTGATCGGCGACCGGTGGGCGATGCTCGTCGCGGACGGCGGCGCCGACCAGCTCGGCGGATTCCGGATCGGTGAGCTCTCCGCGGCGCTCGGCGAGCTGACTCCCGACGGCGTGGACGGTCCCCGGCCGACGTTCCTCGGCGGTGCGGGCCGGTGGCGTGACTCCGGGATGGCGGGCACCCCGTCGGCGGAGAACCCGCGGGCCCTCTTTCAAGCCTCCCAGGCCGAGCTGGTCTCGGCGCTGCGCCTCGAGATCGACGCCTTCGCACCGCACGTCGTCGTCACCTACGACGCCGCCGGCACCTACGGGCACCCGGACCACAAGCGCGTCCACGAGGTCTCGGTCGACGCGATCGCCGAGTCCCGAGCCGAGACCGGGTATCCCCGCAAGGTGTACGAGTCGGTGACACAGCGTTCGGCGCTGCGTGACGGATTGGCCGCGATCGGCGAGATCCCCGACGGCTGGCGCATGCCTGCGCCCGGCGAACTGCCGAGCTATCCGGACGAGCAGGTGACGGCGGCCGTCGACGTGTCGGACGTCCTGGACCGGAAGATCCGCGGCCTCGCCGCACATGCGACCCAGGTGATCGTCGCGCCGTCCGGGACCGAGTACGCGTTGTCGAATCTGATCGCGCAGCCGATCGGGGCGGTCGAGCACTTCATCCGCACCGACGTCGACGCGCCGCCCGCGGAGACAGACCTGTTCGAGGGGTTGCGATGACAGTCGGAGACCGCGTCGAACTGGCCGTGCTGACCGTGTGCGGATTCGTCCTCGGCGTCATCACGGTGTTCTACCTGAATCTGCTGATCGGCTCGGTCCCGGTACCGATCAGCGTGCTCGTCGCAGGCGTCGGAAACCTCGTTCTCCTGCAGCTGGCGTCGAAGATCACCGAGTCGTCGTGGCGATACGCGCCGATGATCGCGTGGGCGCTCGTCGCGCTGGTCGCGATGGTGCCGGGGGTGAACGGCAACGGTGCGCTGATCGGTGACTGGCGGCTGCTGCTGCTCATGCTCTGCGGCCTCGGGCTGCCTGCCGTCGCGCATTCGATGAACCGGTTGAACAACCTCTGACGACGCGGACCGCCGGGTCGTGTCTACCATCGACAGGTGTGACGTCTTCCGATTCAGTCAGCGGGGCCGGCGCCCCGACTCGGTCGGCGATGCGACGCGCTCTGCGCCGTGCCGCCGACGCGACACCGCTCAACGTCGATGAAGCGGCGGTTCTGCTCGCCGCACGCGGCGACGACCTGACGGCGCTCTCGCAGGCGGCCGCCCGAGTTCGAGACGCGGGGCTGGAGGCAGAGGGACGAGCCGGGCAGATCACGTACTCGCGGAAGGTGTTCATTCCGCTGACCCGACTGTGCCGCGACCGCTGCCACTACTGCACGTTCGTGACGGTGCCCGGCAAGCTCAAGCGCGACGGCCACGGAATGTTCCTCGAACTCGACGAGGTGGTCGCGATCGCGCGCAACGGTGCCGCCCTGGGGTGCAAGGAGGCGTTGTTCACGCTGGGTGACCGTCCCGAGGATCGCTGGCCGGAGGCCGCTCAATGGCTCGACGAGCGAGGCTACGACTCGACGCTCGACTACGTGCGCGCCGCGTCGATCCGCGTTCTCGAGGAGACCGGGCTCCTGCCTCACCTGAATCCCGGCGTGATGAGCTGGGAGGAGATCAACCGCCTCAAGCCGGTCGCTCCGAGCATGGGCATGATGCTGGAGACGACGGCCCGCCGCCTGTTCACCGACAAGGGGGAGTGCCATTACGGCAGCCCGGACAAGGACCCCGACGTCCGGATGAGCGTCCTGACGGACGCAGGCCGGCTGTCGGTGCCGTTCACGACAGGAATCCTCGTCGGAATCGGCGAGAACCTGACTGAGCGCGCCGAGTCGTTGTTCGCGATCCGCAAGTCGCACAAGGCCTTCGGTCACATTCAGGAAGTCATCGTCCAGAACTTTCGCGCCAAGCCCGACACCGCGATGGGATCGGCGCCCGATGCGGACATGGACGAGTTCCTCGCGGCCGTCGCCGTCGCCCGAATCGTCCTGGGGCCGGGCATGCGCATCCAGGCACCGCCCAACCTGGTGTCGGCGGAGGAGTGCCGAGCACTGGTCGCGGCGGGCGTCGACGACTGGGGCGGGGTGTCGCCGCTGACTCCCGACCACGTCAACCCCGAGCGACCGTGGCCCAACCTCGACACGCTCGCCGAGATCACCGCGTCGACCGGATACACCCTCACCGAGCGCTCGGCCGCTCAACCCAAGTACGTGCTCGCCGGGTCGCCGTGGATCGATCCGCGGATCAGCCGCCACGTCGGTGCGCTCACCGACCCGGAGACCGGTCTGGCACGCGACGTCCGCCCCGAAGGGCTGCCGTGGCAGGAGCCGGACGAGGAGTGGGCGTCGTCGGGGCGTGTCGACCTCAACACCGAGATCGACACGGACGGCCGGAACACCGACACGCGAAGCGACATCGACAACGCGTTCGGCGACTGGGACACGATCCGCGAGCAGGTACTCGAGCTCGGTTCCACCACGCCGACGCGGATGGAGTCCGATGTCGCGTCGGCGCTCCGCCACGCCGAGAACGATCCGGCCGGACTGTCCGACGACGAGTATCTGGCCTTGGCCACCGCAGACGGGCCGGGTCTGGAGGCGCTCGCCGCTCTCGCCGACTCGATCCGCGCCGACGTCGTCGGCGACGACGTCACGTACGTGGTGAACCGGAACATCAACTTCACCAACATCTGCTACACCGGCTGCCGATTCTGCGCGTTCGCACAGCGCAAGGGCGACGAGGACGCGTTCACGCTGTCGGCGTCGGAGGTCGGCGATCGAGCATGGGAGGCGCACGTCGCGGGCGCCACCGAGGTCTGCATGCAGGGCGGCATCGACCCGGAACTCCCGGTCACCGGCTACGCCGATCTCGTGCGCGCCGTCAAAGCCAGGGTGCCGTCGATGCACGTGCACGCGTTCAGCCCGATGGAGATCGTGAACGGGGCGTCGCGCGGCGGTCAGTCGGTGCGTGAATGGCTCACCGCGCTCCGGGAGGCGGGCCTGGACACGATTCCCGGCACCGCCGCCGAGATCCTCGACGACGAGGTGCGCTGGATCCTCACCAAGGGCAAGCTGCCCGCGTCGGCGTGGATCGACGTGATCACCACCGCGCACGAGGTGGGCATCCGGTCGAGTTCGACGATGATGTACGGACACGTCGACTCGCCCCACCATTGGGTGGGGCACCTGAACGTGCTGCGCGGCATTCAGGACCGCACTGGCGGATTCACCGAGTTCGTCCCGCTGCCGTTCGTCCACCAGTCGTCGCCGTTGTACCTGGCGGGCGCCTCGCGGCCCGGCCCCACACAGCGCGACAACCGCGCCGTCCACGCGCTCGCGCGGATCATGCTGCACGGCCGGATCGACAACGTGCAGACCAGCTGGGTCAAGCTCGGCGTGGAGGGCACCCGTGCGATGCTCAGCGGCGGCGCCAACGACCTCGGCGGCACGCTCATGGAGGAGACGATCTCGCGCATGGCGGGCAGCCAGCACGGTTCGGAGAAGACCGTCGAGGAGTTGCACGACATCGTCACCGGCATCGGTCGCACTCCGCGTCAACGCACCACCGAGTACCGACTCGTCGACGCGCCGACCGTAGCCTCGCTCCTCTGACGCGCAGGTCCGTTCCCGGAGCGGAGTCGAGAGGACCCGTGAGTAAAATTTCCCGCAGGTCAGGGTGTGCTGATTCCCGCGGGCGACGGGTCCACGGATACTCTTAGTCGGTGCGGCCCGCGACGGCCGCGACAGCGTGGTGTCCGATGCGATCAGCCCTCGCGTCGTGCACGAATGAACGAGAAGGAGAAACCGACGTGACCTACATCATCGCCGAGCCGTGTGTCGACGTCTTGGATCGTGCGTGCGTCGAAGAGTGCCCGGTCGACTGCATCTACGAGGGCGGCCGGATGCTGTACATCCAGCCCGACGAGTGTGTGGACTGCGGAGCCTGCGAGCCGGTGTGCCCGGTCGAGGCCATCTTCTACGAGGACGACGTCCCGGACGACTGGGAGCCCTACGTGTCGGCGAACGTCGACTTCTTCGACAAGCTGGGATCGCCGGGCGGTGCGAGCAAGGTCGGCAAGACCGAGTACGACCCGCCGTTCATCAAGACCCTGCCCCCGATGGGCGAAGAGGACTGATCTCGACGTGAGTCGCCCCGCGAACCGCCTCCGTCCGGTGAGTGCCGGCCTGCCCGACTTCCCGTGGGACACGATCGCCGCAGCGAAGTCGCGCGCCGCATCGCACGCCGACGGCATCGTCGACTTGTCTGTCGGCACTCCCGTCGACCCGGTCGACCCGCTGATTCGCGAGGCGCTCGCGGCGTCGTCCGAGTTCCCCGGGTACCCGACGACGGTCGGCACGGCCGCGTTGCGCGAGGCGGCCGTCGGAGCGCTCTCTCGCCGCTTCGGCATCACCGGACTCGACGCGTCGTCGATTCTGCCCGTCGTGGGGACCAAAGAGGCGGTGGCGGGCCTGCCGTCTCAGTTGGGCGTGCCTGTCGGCGCCACCGTCGTGATCCCGGAGGTGGCGTACCCGACGTACGAAGTGGGCGCCCTGCTCGCCCGTGCCACACCGGTCCGCGCCGATCGCGTCGAGGACTACGGCGACGACGTCCCCGCTCTGATCTTCCTGAACAGCCCGTCGAATCCGACCGGGCGTGTGCTGTCCGTCGAGCACTTGCGGTCGGTGGTCGACTGGGCGCGCGAGCACGGCTCGGTCGTCGTCTCCGACGAGTGCTACCTCGGCCTCACGTGGGAGGGGGAGGCGCTGTCGGT
>JASLJL010000256.1 GCA_030152405.1 Gordonia sp. (in: high G+C Gram-positive bacteria)
CCCGGTGATCGGATCCATTCCGGTCGACTGGGCGTGGACCTTCCGGAGGTGATCGGAGGCGGCCACTGCCATCCGGCTGTCGCCGACGGCCACGACCAGGAAGTACGCGAACGTGTGGTCGAGACGACCGTAGGGGTCGGAGTAGATGCCGCCGACGTCCGCGACGGACGCGGTCAACGCCGGGTCGAAGTGCTCCAACGTCACCGCGCGTTGGAAGCCGATGAGCGCGGTCGGCGAGGTCCAGACCTTCCAGGTCGGTGAGTCGGGACCGAAGAAGCCGTTGTCGACCTGTCGAAGGGGCATGGTCGGTGTGTCGAACGCCGGCCTCTCGATGCGCGTGGTCATGTCTGCTCCAGTCGATCCGCGGGGTGCCACTCGTCTGTTTCTACAGACGCGAAGGAAGTTTTCCTACGCGACTGTAGCATTGCCGCCTTGTCGGATCGCGAAGAGTTCTGTACAAATGTACATGTACAAACGTACAGAATTGGAGAGTCGATGGCGAAGCATGATCCGCAGGCGCGACGTCAAGCGATCATCGAGGCGGCGGCCGACCTGATCGCCGAGGTGGGGCCGGGCAAGTTGACGCACCGTCTCGTCGCGGCGCGCGCCGACGTGCCGCTCGGATCCACGACGGCGTACTTCACGTCGATCGACGATCTCCGGCAAGCGGCCCTGGCGTTCCACGTCGACGACATCGACCGCACGCTGAAGAGGATCGCCGACGAGTTCGACGCCGATCCCGGCACCGCGCCCGACCGACTCGTCGATTACCTGTACGACTATCTCGCCGACCAGCGCAGTGTCGCGTCGGCGGCCGCGCTCAACTCGACGGCCACGTTCGATCCGCAGGTCCGCGAACTCGCGGAGCGGTGGACCGACGGCATGATCGCCGCTCTCGCCGCGCACATCGGGCGCGACAACGCGCTCGCCGTGGCGTTGATCTCCGACGGCGCCTGTGTGCACGCCGCCATTCGCGGAGAGCCCGTCGACAAAGCCGACCTGCGCCGCGCCTTCACTCCCTTCTTGACCAAGCCTGAGGACCCCAGATGATCTCCCTGTCGACCACCGACCGACCACCGATCTCGCCGCTGCGGGCATGGGCCGCCACCGGTGTGCTCTCGATGAGCCTGCTCGTCATCACGATGGACATGACGATCCTGAACATCGCACTGCCGACGATGTCTCGGGAGTTGCAGCCGTCGGGCGAGCAACTCCTGTGGATCGTCGACGTCTACTCGCTGGTGCTCGCCGGCCTGCTCGTCGCGTCGAGCTCCGTCGCCGACCGGTGGGGGCGCAAGCGCATGCTGATGACCGGCTACGCGATCTTCGCGCTGGCCTCGCTCCTCGTGCTGTGGGCCGACTCGGCCGGTGCCGTCATCGCGATCCGCGCGATGCTCGGCGTCGGTGGCGCCATGATCATGCCGACCACGTTGTCGCTGATCAGAACGATCTTCAGCGACGCGCGCCAGCGCGCGATGGCACTCGCGTTGTGGTCGGCGATCGCGGGTCTCGGTGCCGCGGTCGGACCGCTCGTCGGCGGCGCGCTGTTGGAGAACCTGTCGTGGCACTCGGCGTTCCTCGTCAACGTTCCGCTGATGGTCCTGGCGATCGTCGCCGGTCTCGTCCTGCTGCCGGAATCTCGTTCGGACAAGCCCGGAGCCTGGGACTGGTGGACGGTCGCGCTGTCGTTCAGCGGCATGGTCGCGCTGATGTGGTCGATCAAGAAGTTCGGCAAGGAGTCGAGCCTGGCCGTTCCGTCCGCGTTGATCGTGTTCGTGCTCGCTGTGATCGTGTTGACCGTGTTCGTGCGCCGGAGCCTGCGTCAGGACGACCCGATGCTCGACGTCGGACTGTTCCGCAGCAGGCCCTTCACCGGCGGCATCGTGGGAGCGCTGGGATCGATGTTCGCGATGGCCGCGGCCCTGCTCCTGCTCGCGCAGTGGTTGCAGAGCGTGGACGGGAGCTCGCCGATCTCGACCGGCGTGAAGTTGATCCCCATGGCTGGAGCGGCTGCGGTCGCGTCCCTCGCGGCGCCGAAGCTGTCGACGATGATCGGGCCGCGGGCCGTCCTCTCGGGAGCCATCGGCCTGTCTGGCGCGGGCATGGTCGCGATCTACCTGATCCCTGGCGAGCTGACGTACGGCGCGATCGTCGTCGCGCTGTGCCTGGTCGGCGCGGGTATCGGCTCGCTGGCGGTCGGATCGGTGCTCATCATGTCGGGAAGCCCCGAGAATCGAGCGGGAAACGCCGCGGCGATGGAGGAGACCTCATACGAAGTCGGCAGTGTGCTCGGCGTCGCGATTCTGGGCAGCGTGGCGTCGGTGATGTACCGCGCCGACCTCGACTCGTCGGGCGAACTCGCCAGACTCCCCGGCGAACTGGCCGAACCCGCACGCGAGTCGATCGGCGCCGCCGTCGACATCGCGGGCGCGACGGGCATGCCTGACGTGGCCCGCGCGGCTGGGGAGGCGTTCACGGAATCGATGCAGGTCACGAGTCTGATCGGGGGACT
>JASLJL010000301.1 GCA_030152405.1 Gordonia sp. (in: high G+C Gram-positive bacteria)
GAAGTCGGTCGACGACTTCCGGAACAACACCAAGCACGTTCTCCGGATCGCGCCGCTGTCGGTCGCCGGACTGCTGCGCACGTCCCTCTTCACCGAATCGACGGTGATCCTGACGGCGGCGCCGTTGACGATCGGCGGCAACGTCGACGCTCTCGCCCGGACGTGGGGCCTCAAACCGCACGGCGACGATCCCGAGGGCGCAGGCTGGCGGGGACTCGACGCGGGCTCCCCGTTCGACTATCCGAAGGCGGCGATCCTGTACGTCGCCGCGCACCTCCCCCCTCCCGGCCGCGACGGCCTCTCCCCCAGATCGCTCGACGAGATGGTCGCTCTGATGGAGGCGGCAGGCGGGCGGACACTCGGGCTGTTCTCGTCGATGCGCGCCGCCAAGGAAGCGTCCGAGAAGCTCCGTGACCGCGTCGACTTCCCGATCCTCTGTCAGGGCGACGACGCCACGTCGACATTGATCAAGAAGTTCGCCGACGACGAGAAGACCTGCCTGTTCGGCACGTTGTCGCTCTGGCAGGGAGTGGACGTCCCCGGCTCGTCCCTGCGCCTGGTGATGATCGACCGCATACCGTTCCCGCGGCCCGACGACCCGCTCCTGTCCGCTCGCCAACGCGACGTGGACGCACGAGGCGGCAACGGCTTTCTCACCGTGTCGGCGAATCACGCCGCGCTGCTCCTCGCGCAGGGCGCGGGTCGCCTGCTGCGCGCGACGTCCGACCGCGGCGTCGTCGCCGTGCTCGACTCACGTCTGGCGACGGCCCGGTACGGCGGGTACCTGATGGCCGGGCTGCCCCCGTTCTGGCGGACCCGGGACCCGAAGCCGGTCGCGGCGGCACTGCGACGCCTGGCGTCGAGCTGACGATGCCCGACCAGATCGACCGGCTGCTTCGCGGCGTCCATCCCCGACCGGACGCCGTGCTCGGTGTTCACGACGGAATGCTGCGGGCCCTGCTTCCCGGCGCCGACGAAGCGTGGACCGGCGACACCCCGATGCGTCGTGTGCGAGGGCCGCTGTTCGAGGGTCCGTGGTCGGGAACGTCGTGCATCCGGGTCCGCCGCGGTCTCGACACCCACGAGGTCCTCGACCCGCACAGCGTCCCCCCACGACTGTCGGACGCCGGCCGAACCGGGCTCCGACTCGGCCTCGGCGAGGTGACCGACCTGCTCGGGTCGTTCCCCACCGACGTCGGCGTCCACTTCGCCGTCTGGGCCCCCAACGCCCGCGGTGTCACCGTCTTCGGCGATTTCGACTCCTGGGGAGCGGAGAGCTTCCCCATGGTGCTGCGCGACGGTGTGTGGGAGGCGTTCGTGCCCGGCGCACGCATCGGCGACCGGTACAAGTATCGGGTGATCGGAGCGGATGGACTCACCCGCGACAAGGCGGACCCGCTGGCGCACCGGACTCAGTGTCCGCCGGAGACCGCGTCGATCGTAGTCGGTGCGAGCGCTTTCGACTGGAGTGACGACGCGTGGCTGCGCAGTCGCGGGGTCGCCGACGCCGCCCGTCGCCCGATCAGCGTCTACGAGGTCCACCTCGGATCGTGGCGCCCCGGGCTCGACTACCGTCTCGCCGCCCGACTGCTCGCCAATCACGTCGCCGGTCTCGGCATGACGCACGTGCAGCTGTTGCCCGTCACCGAGCATCCCTACGGGCCGTCGTGGGGTTATCAGGTGGGATCGTTCTTCGCTCCGACGGCACGGTTCGGCGAACCCGACGATCTGCGGTTCCTCGTCGATCACCTCCACTCGCGCGGACTCGGGGTGATCCTCGACTGGGTCCCGGCCCACTTCCCGAAGGACACGTTCGCACTCGGCGAGTTCGACGGCACTCCCCTGTACGAGCACGCCGATCCGCTGCGCCGCGATCAGCCCGACTGGGGCACCTTCGCCTTCAACCTCGGCCGCGACGAGGTCCGAGCCTTCCTGCTCGCCAGCGCCGACTACTGGTGCCGTGAGTTCCACATCGACGGGCTGCGCGTCGACGCCGTGGCCGCGATGCTCTATCGGGACTATTCGCGGGGACCGGGCCAGTGGCGGCCCGCCACCGACGGCGGTCACCGCAACGAGGAGGCCGTCGACTTCCTGTCCGATCTCACCGATCTCGTCCACCACCGGCATCCCGGTGTGCTGGTGATCGCCGAGGAGTCCACGGCGTGGCCGGGGGTGACGACTCCGACGGACGACGGCGGTCTGGGGTTCGACTTCAAGTGGGACCTCGGGTGGATGCACACCACGCTCGATCATCTCTCTCGACCCGGCGACACCACGATTCCGGCCCTCGCGGCGTCGTTGTCGGGCGCGAGTCGCGAACGCCACGTCCTGCCGCTGAGTCACGACGAGATGGTGCACGGCAAGGGCACACTGATCAGCCGCATGCCCGGCGACGATCCGCGTTCTCGCGCCGATCGCGTCCGGGCGCTCCTCGCCTACCAGTGGGCGCACCCCGGTAAGAAGCTGCTCTTCATGGGCCAGGAGTTCGGGCAGGTGAACGAGTGGTCGGATCACCACGGACTCGATTGGAGTCTGCTCCACGGCGAGGACGGTCCGCTGCACCGCGGGGTGGCGTCGCTCGTCCGCGACCTCGGTCGGCTGTTGACGTCGGTTCCCGCCCTCCACACCGGGGACTGCGACGCGAGCGGTCTCGATCTGCTCACGGCGAACGACGTCGACCACACGGTCATCGGCTTCCTGCGACGCGACCCGACGGGGTCCGGCGTTCTCGCGTGCCTGTTCAACTTCTCCGACGACGATCTGTTCGCCTACCGAGTGGGCCTGCCGTCGGGCGGGGTGTGGCGCGAAGTTCTGAACACCGCGGCCCTGGACTATCAGGGCCGGGGCCTCGGCAACTTCGGCTCCGTCGAGGGGATGCCGAGACCTCGACACGGTCGCGACTTCAGCGCCGACGTGACGCTGCCCGCCCGTTCCGCGATCTGGCTCGTTCCGGCGAACGACTGACGCCCCGGCCGTGGCCGGGGCGTCAGAGGAGACCGGGGGTCGGTCAGTAGAGCGCGGTCGCGAGCTTGCGTCGTGCGGCGACGACGAACGGCTCGGCGGGATCGAACAGCTCGAACAATTCGAGCAGGCGTGTCCGAGCGCGCGTCCGATCGTCGTCGGACGTCACGCGGATCACGTCGATGATGCGGTCGAACGCCTGCTCCGGACGCTGGCCGAGCAGCAACACGTCTGCGGCGGCGAGCTGACCGTCCACGTCGTCGGCAGCGGCGGTGGTGACGATCTCCGGATCGTGCTTCTGCGCGCGGAGCATGAACTCCACGTTGCGCGCGGCAGCTGCGGCCTCCGACTTCGGTCCGTCCGCGGAAGCGATCGCCTGGTAAGCGGCGAGAGCGGCTTCGGCCTCGCCCTTGTCGAGCAGTTCCTCGGCCGCGGCCATCCGCGGGTCGTCTTCCGGCTCGGGCTCAGCGGCCCCCACCGACACGCCGGCCTGGGCCGCGACATCGTTGATCCACGAGACGATCTGCGCGGGCGGCTGCGGGCCGTCGAACGCCGAGACCGGCTGCCCGTTGTGCAGCGCGATCACCATCGGAACGCCCTGCGCGCCGAACGCCTGAGCGATCCGCGGCGCCGCGTCGACGTCGACGAGCGCCAGCGTCCACGCTCCCGCCGCGTCGACGGCGAGCTGCTGCATGGTCTGCGCGACCTGCACGCTCGGCTCGCTCCACGCCGCCCACAGGCAGGCCAGGACGAGCTGCTGGGTGGAACGCGCGACGACGTCCTGCTCGAAGTTCGCTTCGGTGACCTCGACGATCGACGCGCCACCGGGAGCCGGAGCCGCAGCGGGCTGCGGCTTCGGCGCGGTGAAAGCGGACAGGTCGACGGCGCCGCCGATTCCGCGAGGATTCATTGGAGTGCTCACACCGTCAGTCTGTCACGGTCCGTATCGGGCCCGCCAAGGCCCGACGTCGACTCCGACAGCTCGCCGAGGTGACCGTTGCGCCGAGCCCACACCTCGAACCACACCGTGAAGAACGGCGGGATCGACGCGATGAGCGACAGGATCAGGACCTTGAGGTTCCACTTGAGCGCACGCGCGGTCAGCAGGGCGACCACGACGTAGACGATGAACACGATGCCGTGCACCATCCCGGGGACGCGGATCGCCGAGTCCATGTCCGCGACGCGCTTGACGATCATCGCGACGATCAACGCGGCCCAGGTGATCGCCTCGAGAACCGCGATGAACCGGAAGCGCTTGGCTGGGGTGGACAGGTCGAAGAAGTCTTTCACGGCTGCCTCACGCCTTCGGGACGCGCACGATCAGGGCGTCGCCCTGGCCGCCTGCGCCGCAGAGTGCCGCTGCACCGACGCCGCCGCCACGACGAGCCAGCTCGAGAGCCAGGTGAAGGGTGATGCGGGCGCCCGAGGTGCCGATCGGGTGACCGAGGGCGATCGCGCCGCCGTTCACGTTGACGATCTCGGGATCGATGCCCAGCGCATCGGTAGAGGCCAGCCCCACCGCGGCGAACGCCTCGTTGATCTCGACGACGT
>JASLJL010000304.1 GCA_030152405.1 Gordonia sp. (in: high G+C Gram-positive bacteria)
GTGGTTGTCGGTGCCCGTCTACCTGCTGTGCGCGGCGTTCGGCCTGCTCGCTCTCAGCGGCCGTACTCTGCGTGACGTGCTGCACGGCGCCTCGGACTACCTCGGACTCGGCCACGCGTACGACTACGACGATTACGACGAGTTCGACGACGACGAGTACGCGGAGGACGACTACGCCGACGACGAGTACGACGACGACGCCGACGATGCGGCGCCGTTCGACGTGTACGACGAGCCCGACACCCCGGAGACCGACGGCTACGGCGACCCGTACGACAACTATCCGCCGGACGAGCGGCGACGGCCGCAGGAACGACGACCGCGCGGCGAGCTGCCCGCGCGGGAGCGTCCTGCACGTTCGCGGTCGCGCGCCGACCACGCTCGGGCCTCCCGGACGTCGCCGTCGGTGTCCGGTCGACGCACGGCGGGCGAGGACCGCGACGCGCACATGCCCGACCTGGTGACCGAGCCGATCCTGCCCGACACCCAGATCACCGAGCCGATCGGTCCGCTCGCCGACATCGAGCCCGAGCCGGCGCCTGCACCCGCGCCTCGCCGTCGCCCCGCGACACGTGAGCCCGCGCCGACACCGCCGCCCGCGCCGCGTGCTCCGGCCGCCGCACGGGTGTCGGACAGCGGCTACGAGCTGCCGCCGGCCGATCTGCTGATCATGGGCGATCCGCCGAAGTCGGGGAGCTCCGCGAACGAAGACATGATCGACCGGATCAACTCGGTTCTTGAGCAGTTCAAGGTGGACGCGGCCGTCACCGGGTACACGCGCGGCCCGACCGTCACGCGGTACGAGGTCGAGCTCGGACCGGCCGTCAAAGTCGAGAAGATCACTCAGTTGCAGCGCAACATCGCGTACGCCGTCGCCACGGACAACGTCCGACTGCTGGCGCCGATCCCCGGGAAGTCGGCGGTGGGCATCGAGGTGCCGAACTCCGACCGCGAGATGGTGCGGCTTGCCGACGTCCTGGACGCGCCGAGCACCCGGCGCGACGATCACCCGTTGATCATCGGCCTGGGCAAGGACATCGAGGGCGACTTCGTCAGTGCCAACCTCGCGAAGATGCCGCACCTGCTGGTCGCGGGTTCGACGGGTTCGGGCAAGTCGAGCTTCGTGAACTCGATGCTGGTGTCGCTGTTGACACGGGCGACGCCCGAGGACGTCCGGATGATCCTCATCGACCCGAAGATGGTCGAGCTGACACCGTACGAGGGCGTCCCGCACCTGATCACGCCGATCATCACCGAACCGAAGAAGGCGGCGGCGGCGCTCGCGTGGCTCGTCGAGGAGATGGAACAGCGCTACATGGACATGAAGATGTCCCGCGTGCGCCACATCAACGACTTCAACGAGAAGGTGCGGTCGGGCGAGATCACCACGCCGCTGGGCTCCGAGCGCGTCTACAAGCCGTATCCGTACATCGTCGCGATCGTCGACGAGCTCGCCGACCTCATGATGACGGCTCCGCGCGACGTGGAGGACGCGATCGTCCGCATCACGCAGAAGGCGCGAGCGGCGGGCATTCACCTCGTGCTCGCCACGCAGCGTCCCTCCGTCGACGTCGTCACCGGTCTGATCAAGACGAACGTGCCGTCGCGGCTCGCCTTCGCGACGAGCTCGCTCACCGACTCGCGCGTGATCCTCGATCAGCCGGGCGCGGAGAAGCTCATCGGCATGGGCGACGGGCTGTTCTTGCCGATGGGCGCCAACAAGCCCATCCGCATGCAGGGGGCGTTCATCACCGACGAGGAGATCTCGGCGGTCGTCGACTTCACCAAGGAGCAGTCGGAGCCGGAATACACCGAGGGCGTCACGTCGTCGAAGGCGTCGGACAAGAAGGACATCGACTCCGACATCGGCAACGACCTCGACGACCTGCTGCAGGCGATCGAACTGGTGGTGTCGAGCCAGTTCGGGTCGACGTCGATGCTCCAGCGGAAGCTGCGTGTCGGGTTCGCCAAGGCCGGACGACTGATGGACCTGATGGAGACGCGCGGCGTCGTCGGGCCGAGCGAGGGATCCAAGGCGCGCGACGTGCTCGTCAAGCCGGAAGATCTGGCCGGCGTGATCGCGTCGATCACCGGTGGCGGGGCGGACGACGATTAGTTAGACTGGCCGAAGATCAGGAGGGGAGTATCCCCTTACCTATGGCGTCTCCGTCAGTACGGACGGGCCGCGGGCATCCGCCGATCGGGTGCCGGGCTCGCTCCCGGAGCGCCGCCGTCGGGAGACCGACGGTGGGAGAGACCTCCAGCATCGCTCAATCGAGCTGACCGCTGGAGGTTTTTTTCATGCACGTCTCACTGACCACCTGGATCATCACCGGGCTGGTGATCCTCGGGCTGTTCGTCTTCGACTTCTTCGCCCACGTCCGCACTCCGCACGAACCGACTCTCCGCGAGTCGGGATTCTGGTCGGCCGTGTACATCGCCATCGCCATCGCGTTCGGCGGATTCGTGTGGTGGCAGTGGGGCGGGGTGTACGGCGGTGAGTACTTCGCCGGCTATGTCACCGAGAAGGCGCTCTCGGTGGACAATCTGTTCGTCTTCGTGGTCATCATGGCCAAGTTCGCCGTGCCGAAGATCTACCAGCAGAAGGTCCTTCTGCTCGGCATCGTGATGGCACTCGTGATGCGCGGTGCGTTCATCGCCGTCGGCGCGGCCGCGATCGACGCCTACAGCTGGGTGTTCTACCTGTTCGGGCTGTTCCTGCTGCTCACCGCCGTCAAACTGCTCACCGAGAGCGATGCGCCGGTCGAACACGAGAAGGAGCGCGAGGGCCGCCTCGAGCGCATCGTCAAGAAGTACTTCCGCACCGCGGACGACTACGACGGTGACCGGCTGATCACGAAGGTCGACGGCAAGCGCATGATCACGCCCTTGCTGCTCGTGCTCGTCGTCATCGGATTCACCGACGTCCTGTTCGCCTTGGACTCGATCCCGGCGATCTACGGCCTCACCCAGGAGCCCTACCTGGTGTTCACCGCCAACGCGTTCGCGCTGATGGGACTGCGTCAGCTGTACTTCCTGCTGGGTGGGCTGCTCGACAAGCTGATCTACCTCTCGTACGGACTCTCGCTGATCCTGGCGTTCATCGGTGTGAAGCTCGTCCTGCACGCGCTGCACGAGAACACCCTCGGCTTCATCAACGGCGGCCAGCCGGTCCACGTGCCAGAGATCTCGACGCCCCTGTCGCTCGCGGTGATCGGCGGCACGCTGCTGGTGACCACCGTCGCGAGCCTCGTGGTCTCGAAGCGGCGCGACGCGTCGGTCTGATCGGACGAATCCGCTCCGACCACGTCATGGGCGGACTCGCCTCGGCTACGTCGCGGTCGCCGCATGCATGCTGGCGGCGACCGCGACGGCTACGCACCCTGGCGGATGGTCGCCACCGCGGCGCCGGCAAACGGCTGCGGGGAGTTCCGACGGCCCGTGGGGGTCGTCGCTGGGCTGACGAGTCAGAACGGTCCGAAGACCTGCTTCCACTCGGTGATGCGGACGTCCGCGATCGCGTCTGCGGCCGCGAACGGATCGCCCGCGACCAGAGCCCGAGCCGCCTCGGCGTCGTCCGCCGTCACCATCAGAGCCGCACCCGAGCCGTCGACGAACGGTCCGACGAACTGCAGCGTGCCCGCCTCGTGGAGGGCTCCGAGGAACTCACGGTGCGCCGGGCGGTGCTGGTCGCGCACATCGGCGCGATCGGCGGCGTAGGCGTACTCGACGTGGAAGAACGGCATGGGACTCCTTACAGGTGAGCGAGCATCCGAGTGTTGCCGAGGGTGTTCGGCTTCACGAAGCTCAGATCGAGGAACTCGGCGACACCGGTGTCGTACGAGCGCATCATCTCCTCGTAGACCTCCCTGGTGACCGGGGTGCCGTCGATCTCGACGAAGCCGTGGCGACCGAAGAACGAGGTCTCGAAGGTCAGCACGAAGACGCGTTCCAGCCCGAGGTGGCGGGCCTGGTCCATCAGCCGACCGACGATTCGATGACCGACGCCGCGGCCGGCGCACTCCTTCGCCACCGCCACTGTGCGGACCTCGCCGAGGTCGGACCACAGAACGTGCAGCGCTCCGCAGCCGACCACCGCGTCGTCGAGCTCGGCGACCCAGAACTCCTGAACCGACTCGTACAGGGTGACGAGGTCCTTCTCCAGAAGAATCTTGCCCGCGTAGACGTCGATCAGCTCTTTGATGCGTGGAACGTCGGACGTCCGTGCTCGTCGCACGAGGATCTCCGACGACCCGTCGGGACGTGGCGATGACTCGTGCTGCGACATGGAAACCAAGAATAGTCGCAGGTATGCAAGCGCCCGGCAGCGGTCGTCGGACGGCGTGCCGTTAGGCTTACCAGCGTGACTGAACCAGTGCGCCGTGTCGACGGTGATCATGCGTCGGCCGTGCCGCCGGTGATCAACCTCGCCAACGCGTTGACGATGTTCCGCATCGTGCTGGTCCCGGTGTTCGTGATCGCGCTGTTCGTCGATTCGGGGGAGTCGACGGTTTGGCGGATCACCGCGTTCGTGATCTTCGCGGTCGCCGCGATCACCGACCAGGTGGACGGCCGGATCGCGCGGGGATGGAATCTCGTCACCGACTTCGGGAAGATGGCCGATCCGATCGCCGACAAGGCGCTCATCGGCGCGGCTCTGTTGGGCCTGTCGGTCCTGGACATCGTGCCGTGGTGGGTGACGATCGTGATCCTGGCCCGCGAGATCGGCGTGACCCTCCTGCGGTTCTGGGTGATCCGGCACGGGGTGATCGCGGCGAGTCGGGGCGGGAAACTGAAGACGCTCCTGCAGGCGGTGGCGATCGGACTGTTCGTGCTGCCCGACGTCGGTCCGCTCCACGCGATCGCCTGGGTCGTCATGATCGCGGCCATCGCGGCGACGGTCGTCACCGGCCTCGACTACGTGTGGCAGGCGCTCAGGCTGCGCAAAGCCGGTACGTCGGCTCCGTGACGGAGATTCGAGGATGCGCCGGTCCGGTGGCCGACAGGAACACCGCGGCGACGACGATCGTTAGTAAATTCGGATAGTGTCGTCGACACGGGCTTGTGAGACGAGTTGGAAGTCCTGGAGAGTGCGGGAGGAGAACACGTGACTGTACTGCTGCGTGAGGCGATCGGCGATCAGCTGCGTCGTGTGCGGACCGGCCAGGGTCGGACGCTGCGCGAGGTGTCGACCGGAGCGCGCGTGAGTCTCGGGTACCTGTCCGAAGTGGAACGTGGGCAGAAGGAGGCGTCGAGCGAACTGCTCGCGTCGATCTGCGTCGCACTCGAGGTCGAGATCAGCGACGTGCTGCGTGACGTGGCAGGCGCCATGGCGCCCGTCTCCGCTGTGCCGACCGACGCGGTCGTCGAGGTCATCGCACCCCAGGCCGACGGCGCCGCTGCGCTGGCCGCTGCCTGAGACCACATACGAGCAAACTGTCAGCATCGAGACGTTAGAGGAACTAGGCAATGGCGAACCCCTTCGTTAAGGCATGGCGCTACTTGATGGCGCTGGGCAACTCCAAGATCGACGAGCACGCCGACCCGAAGGTCCAGATCCAGCAGGCCATCGAGGACGCGCAGCGCCAGCATCAGGCGCTGTCGCAGCAGGCCGCCGCGGTCATCGGCAATCAGCGTCAGCTGGAGATGCGGCTCAACCGTCAGCTCGAGGAGATCGAGAAGCTCCAGGGCAACGCCCGTCAGGCGCTCACGCTCGCCGACCAGGCGTCCACGGCGGGCGACGCGGCGAAGGCTGCGGAGTACACGAACGCCGCCGAGGCGTTCGCGGCTCAGCTGGTGACCGCGGAGCAGAACGTGGAAGACCTGAAGGTGCTGCACGACCAGTCGCTCACCGCGGCCGCGCAGGCGAAGCAGGCCGTGGAGCGCAACGCGATGTCGCTGCAGCAGAAGCTGGCCGAACGGTCCAAGCTGCTCAGCCAGCTCGAGCAGGCCAAGATGCAGGAGCAGGTCAGCGCATCGCTCAACAGCATGAGCGAGCTCGCGGCTCCCGGGAACACGCCGAGCCTGGACCAGGTCCGCGACAAGATCGAGCGCCGCTACGCCAACGCGCTCGGCTCCGCCGAGCTCGCCAAGGGCTCGGTCGCCGGGCGCATGGCAGAAGTCGAGGCCGCGGGCGTGCAGCTCGCCGGCCACGCACGCCTCGAGCAGATCCGCGCCAGCATGAACGGCGGCTCCCTGTCCGCGGGCACGCAGCCTGCTGCAGGTCAGGTCGCAGCGGGTCAGCCCGCACCGGCGGTCGACACGGAGAAGCACTGACGACTATCGCGGTCGTGGCCGGCTCCGACGCCGGCCACGCCTTCCCGGCGTTGGGTCTGGCGTCGAAGTTCGCCGCTGCCGGCGACGACGTCATCGTCTACACGGGTGCCCGCTGGGTGTCCGAGGAGACCCGCGCAGGCGCATCGGTCCGCGAGCTCCCCGGCCTCGCCGCGTTGCCGGGGGAGGACGACGAGGACGCGGGCGCCAAACTGAGCGCACGCGCCGCCCGCATGGCGCTCGTTCTGGCGCCGGAATTAGCAGCCGCGGGGGTCGACCTCGTGATCAGCGACGTCATCACTCGTGCCGGGGGATGGGCCGCCGAACTCCTCGGCGTCCCCTGGATCGAGCTCTCACCGCACCCGCTGTACGAGCAGTCCCGCGGTCTGCCGCCCATCGGCGCGGGAATGGCCGCGGGTACCACGGTGCCCGGACGTCTCCGCGACACCGCGCTTCGTGCGATGAGCGCGCGAGGCGTCGCCGTGGGGAGGCGAGCCACGGCGATCGCCCGCAGCGGACTGATGCTGCCACCAGTGCCGCGACCCGCGGCGCGGTTCGT
>JASLJL010000204.1 GCA_030152405.1 Gordonia sp. (in: high G+C Gram-positive bacteria)
GTGTTACGTCACGGACGACGTGTTACAGGTTAGTCGCATGGCGGGCCGAACGGTGTGGCGTCCGCCACCGAACTTGGTCTCGGGGGGCCGCTGACTACGATAGAGGCATGACTTCACGCCGCGACTCCGGATCCACACGACGTGCCGCCGGGACGTGGCTGTCGGGACCGCAGCTGCCCGGTGCGGAGAACAACCGATTCCGCGGCGAGGATCTCGGACTTCCCGAATCGGGCGCGGGTGCGCTCGCATCGGGCTGGCAGCGACTCGTCGGAATCATCGCGGATTGGCTGATCGCAGGCGGTATCGCGATCGGAATCGTCGGGGTCCGCGGTCCGGAGGGGATGGCGAGCGGGTTCGAGATGACGATGCGCGCGGCGTCCCCGGTCCAGCTGATCGTGTGGTTCGTGATGGGTCTCGTCGCGGTCACGCTGTTCGGATTCACTCCCGGTCAATATCTCGCGGGCATGCGCGTCGCGCGCATCGACTACGGCGCCGAGCGCAACGCCGCCGAGGCCGCCGGCACGCAGCCGCGTGCAGCCGTCGGATTCGTGCGAGCGCTGGTCCGACAGGTGATCGTCCTCTTCGTCGTGCCCGCCCTCATCGCGGACCTGAACGGCCGGAGCATGCACGACCGCGCCACGGGGACAGCGCTCGTCCGCACTCGCTGACCCGTCGATCTTCTCGAACGTCGGCACTGTACACCGCGCTATGTGCGGCGGGGAGTGCCGACGTTCTTCACGTCGCGGGATCGACGACGCCGATCAGCGCCGCGACGGTCGTCAGGATGGTGATCGCCGGCTCGACCGACACGCGCGGATCGATCGCGCGCTGCACACTGAGCCCGATGCCGGTGCTCAGAATCAGGTCGGCGATGTCGTGCGGTGAACCGAACGCGTCGCTGAGAGCCAGTGAATCGCCGAACACTCGGGCCAACTGCGCCGCGATCGTCTCGCTGACCTCATAGCGGAGAGTCGCGATGGCCTCCTTCACGTCCGGATTGCTGCGGGCGAGTGCGGCGTACTCGAATTCGAGCATCGTCCACTCCATGTCGCCCAGGGACCGCCGAAGCCAGTCGGCGAGACCGTCGACGAACTGCACCGGGTCGACGTCACCGTCACCGGGCGCCAGATCGGCGACTTCTGCCATCTTCTCGTCGTGTATGTCGACGAGAACTGCACGGCAGAGTGTCGGCTTGTCCTTGAAATTCGAGTAGACCGCGCCCTTGGAATAGCCTGCGGACTCCGCGATCGCGTCGAGGCTGGTCGCGGCGTACCCGTCCCGGAGGAACGCGGTCCGCGCAGTGGTCAGAAGGTCGGAGACGGTCTTGGCTCGTCGGTCCGATCGGCTCAGTCGCGCGTTCTCCGGTGGCATGGGATTCATCGTAGCGTCTGCATACCAAAGGTATTGACATACTGACGGTATTTGAACGATGATCGTCTGCATGTTGAAGCTGTCGTTCCTCACCTCGTCCAATCCGCCGATCGAGGCCGCTAGCGCCGTCGTGGTCATCACCGGCGGTGCGCGCGGCATCGGCGCCGCGACCGCCGAACTCTTCGCGCGCCGCGGAGCGCAGGTGTGGATCGGCGACGTGGACGCCGACGTCGCCGAGCAGACCGCGGCGAGGCTCGGAATCAGGTCGGCACCTCTCGACGTCACCTCCCGAACCTCGTGGGCCGCGTTCGTCGAGACGGTCGTCGGTGAGGCCGGACGCATCGATGTTCTGGTCAACAACGCGGGGGTGATGCCGGTCGGCCCGTTCGAGGACGAATCGGATGCCACGACCGACCTGATGCTCGACGTGAACGTCCGCGGAATGCTGCTGGGCATGCGGAGTGTGCTGCCCCTGATGCGTGAGGCTGGAGCCGGCCACATCGTGAACGTCGCATCGCTCGCCGGAATGATCCCGTTGCCGGGGATGGTGACCTACAACGCGAGCAAGTTCGCAGCGCTCGGCGCCTCGCTCGCCGCACGGCGCGAATACGACGGAACAGGGGTGACGATCTCGGCGATTCTGCCGTCGGCGGTCCGGACCGAGCTCGCGTCCGGCGCGAAGCTCGGGGGCGTCCTGCCGACAGTCGATCCCGAGGACGTCGCGAGCGCCGTGCTGCGCACGCTGAAGACCCGGGCGGCGCGCACGTCCGTCCCAGGGTGGATCGCGCCGGCGTGGACGCTGGTGGATGCGTTCGTGCCCGAGTTCGTGGAGCGGATCGGGCGCCGGTTCGCAGGGGAGCGGCAGGCGATGGGGCTGGATGCGGAGGAGCGTCGCGCCTACCTCGACCGCCTCGATCGCCAAACCCGTGACCACGCCGTCGACACCTCGGAGGCACGCGCATGACCCGCACCGCACTAGTCATCGGCTGCGGCGGCACCATCGGGGGCGCGTGGACGATCGCCGCGCTGGCTCACCTCGTCGAGCAGACCGGCTGGGATCCGGCCGATGCATCGATTCTGCAGGGGACGTCGGCGGGTTCGGAGATCGTCACGATGCTGGCGGGCGGTCACACGGTCGCCGACCTCGTCGCCATGCAGCAGGGCAATCCGCCGAACGCCGTCCTCTGCAGTCACCTCGCCGACTGCCCGCCGTCGCTGCCGCGGGTCCCCGCGCCGACGCTGCCCGACCTGTCGGCGGTCCGCGCGGGCGGCCCGGGGCATTCGCGTCTCACCGGCATCGCGCCGCGGGGGCGTGGCGATGCGGCGTGGTTGCAGCGTCTCGCCGACGCGTCCACCGGCGGTCGTGAGTGGTTCGAACGCGACGGTGTCCGCCTGGTCGCCTACCGTCCCGCTGACGGACAGCGCGTGGCCTTCGGCGCGCCGGGTGCGCCCGAGGCGACCGCGGGACAGGCCTTGCGTGCCTCGTGGGCCATTCCCGGATGGATGCCTCCCGTCGAGATCGACGGACGCACCTACGTCGACGGCGGCGCGGCGTCCACCGCGTCGCTCGATCTCGTCGGGCCCGACGACGCCGACCTGATCTACCTGCTCGCGCCGATGGCGTCGGCGGGATCGGTCACCGCGCCCGGAATCGGCGGCATCGCGGAACGACTCCTTCTGCGTAAGCCGATGTCGGCGGTCCTGTGGCGCGAAGTCGACGAAGTTCGAGCGCGGGGAACCGAGGTCGTCGTCGTGACGCCGGACGCCGCGGACCTCAGAGGCCTCGGCGCGAACTTCATGAACCGCGCCAAGCGTGCGGAGGCGTTCGACGCGTCGATGGTGACCGCAGGCGATTCGGTGCGGCGCGCCCTCGCGAACGGTGGCGCGGCATGAGCGCACGACGTGAACCGCGAATCGTCGTCATCGGTGCGGGCGTCGCGGGCATCACGACGGCACACCATCTCGATCGTGCGGGATTCACCGACTTCGTCGTCCTGGAGAAGGGATCCGACGTCGGCGGCGTCTGGTACTGGAATCACTACCCGGGCCTGACCTGCGACGTCCCGTCGGAGATCTACCAGTTCGCGTTCGCACCCAAGCCGGACTGGTCGCGGATCTGGGCCACCGGGCCGGAGATCGCGCAGTATCACCGCGACGTCGTCGAGCGGTTCGGTCTCGTCGACCGCATCCGGCTCGACACCGAAGTGGTCTCGTCGGTCTTCGACGACACGACAGGGGAGTGGACGGTCACGACTGCGGCGGGCGACGTGCACATCGCCGACTTCGTGATCTGCGCGACGGGCGTGCTCCACAATCCCGCGTACCCCGACATCGACGGACTCGACTCGTTCGGCGGGCCGGTGGTGCACACGGCGCGGTGGGACGACGACCTCGTCACCGACGGCAAGCGCGTGGCTGTTCTCGGCACCGGGTCCACCGGTGTCCAGGTGGTGTCGGCTCTGCAGCCGCGCGCGGCGTCGGTCAGCCATTTCGTCCGATCGCCGCAATGGATCCTGTGGGCGCCGATGCAGTTGCCCGCGATCCCCGGGATCGCGACGTTGTTCGACAAGGTGCCCGCAGTGCAGAACGCGCTGCATTCGATCCTCCTCAAGGGAGCGGGCATCCTCGTGGACGTCGTCACGAAGCCGACGTGGCGGCGTCGAGCCGTCCAGCGGTACGCACATCTGTCGCTGACGGTGCAGGTGGGCGCGGGCAGGCTCCGCGATCAATTGACGCCTGACTACCAGCCGCTCTGCAAGCGTCAAGTGCTGTCGGGGACGTATTACCGAGCGATCACCGCGCGCAACACCGAACTCGTCAGCGCGCCCATCACGAAGGCGACGCCGACCGGACTCGTCACCGACGACGGCCGACACCACGACGTCGACGTGATCGTCCTGGCGACCGGTTTCCGAGCGCACGACTACATGCGGCCGATGAACGTCGTCGGACGAGACGGTCTGACTCTCGACGAGGCGTGGCGCGACGGTCCGCGGGCGTACCGCATGACGGCGATCCCCGGGTTCCCGAATCTGTTCACCGTGCTCGGCCCCAACTCTCCGACCGGGTCGATCTCGTTGCAGCACTCGGCGTCGAAGACGGCCACGTACATCATCGCGTGGTTGGAGCGGTTCCGGTCCGGCGACGTCGATCGGATCGAGGTGACGGAGGAGGCGACCGCCGAGTTCAACGCACAGGTGGCGGAGGCGATGGAGCCGACCGTCTGGAACACCGGTTGCAACTCCTGGTATCAGACCGGCTCCGGGATCGACCTGTGGCCGTTCGACCGTCGCACGCTCGACCGCATGCTCGCCGCACCGCAGGAGGAGCACTTCGACATCTCTCGGCTCGCCGAGGTCGACGCCGGATGACGCGGCCGCTGTTCGACGCGCATCTGCACATCGTCGATCCGCGATTCCCCCTGATCGAGAACAACGGCTATCTGCCGCCCGCGTTCACGGCGTCCGACTACGCCCACCGCGTGGGTGGCCTGGGGGTCGAGGGCGGTGCGGTCGTCTCGGGTTCGTTTCAAGCGTTCGACCAGGCGTATCTTCTCGACGCGTTGGCGACCCTGCCCGGCGACTTCGTCGGCGTGACGCAGATTCCCGTCGACACCCCTGACGCGCGGATCGTCGAGCTCGACGCTCACGGGGTCCGGGCGGTGAGGTTCAACGTGCGACGTGGAGGGTCGGCATCGCTCGACGAACTGGAAGGGTTGGCGCATCGTGTCCACGACCTCGTCGGCTGGCACTGCGAGCTCTACATCGACTCCAGGGATCTCGCCGTGCTCGCGCCGACCCTGCGCCGCCTGCCGGCGGTCAGCGTCGATCACCTGGGACTCTCCGCCGCCGGTTTCGACGAGCTTCTCCGGCTCGTCGAGACCGG
>JASLJL010000328.1 GCA_030152405.1 Gordonia sp. (in: high G+C Gram-positive bacteria)
GTCCTCCTCGCTGGCGCTCGTCGTCGGCTCAACCAGCGGACCAGGCCTTCTCTCCGCAGTGCCGGTTCGGTTGTCTTCCACTGCGTAGCCGACGACAATCGGGCAGGATTCGTTGGAGCGCGGAACCACTGTTTAAGCTGGACGTATGTCGAAAGTGCTGAGTTCTCTGCCCAAGGGCGAGCGTGTCGGAATCGCCTTCTCGGGCGGCCTTGACACCTCCGTCGCCGTCGCATGGATGCGTGAGAAGGGCGCCATCCCATGCACCTACACCGCTGACCTGGGACAGGCCGACGAGCCCGACATCGCGTCGGTGCCCGGCCGCGCCGGGCAGTACGGCGCCGAGATCTCGCGTCTCGTGGACTGCCGCTCGGCGCTCGTCGAAGAGGGCCTGGTGGCCCTCCAGTGCGGCGCGTTCCACATCCGCAGCTCCGGCAAGACGTACTTCAACACCACGCCCCTCGGCCGCGTCGTGACCGGCATGCTGCTGGTCCGCGCCATGAAGGAGGACGGCGTCGACATCTGGGGCGACGGCTCCACCTACAAGGGCAACGACATCGAGCGGTTCTACCGCTACGGCCTGATGGCCAACCCGAACCTGCGCATCTACAAGCCGTGGCTCGACACCCAGTTCGTCGAAGAGCTCGGCGGTCGCCACGAGATGAGCCAGTGGCTCGTCGAGCGCAAGCTGCCGTACCGCGACTCGCAGGAGAAGGCGTACTCGACCGACGCCAACATCTGGGGCGCCACGCACGAGGCCAAGACCCTCGAGCACCTCGACCACGGCCTCGACGTGGTGGAGCCGATCATGGGCGTCGCCGCATGGCGCGACGACGTCGAGGTCGCCACCGAAGACGTCACGATCCGCTTCGAGCAGGGTCGCCCGGTCGCCATCAACGGCGAGGTGTTCGACGACGCCGTCGCTCTCGTCCTGAAGGCCAACGAGATCGGCGGCCGCCACGGCCTCGGCGTCTCGGACCAGATCGAGAACCGCATCATCGAAGCCAAGTCGCGCGGCATCTACGAGGCTCCCGGCATGGCCCTGCTGCACATCGGCTACGAGCGTCTCGTGAACGCGATCCACAACGAGGACACCGTCGCCAACTACCACAACGAGGGCCGTCGCCTCGGTCGCCTCATGTACGAGGGCCGGTGGATGGACTCGCAGGCGCTCATGCTGCGCGAGGCGCTCGTCCGTTGGGTCGGCTCCGCGATCACCGGCGAGGTGACCGTCCGCCTGCGCCGCGGCGACGACTACCACTTCCTGAACACGCAGGGCCCCGCCCTCTCGTACCACCCGGACAAGCTGTCGATGGAGCGCGTCGGCGACGCCGCGTTCGGTCCGGCGGACCGCATCGGTCAGCTGACGATGCGCAACCTCGACATCGCCGACTCGCGTTCGCGCCTCGAGCAGTACGCGACTCTCGGCATCGTCGGCGGCGCGACAGCAGACCTCGTCGGCGAACTGTCCGAGGGCGGCGCGCAGGCCATCGCGGGCGGCGCACCGGAAGACGCGGCTTCGGAGTCGCTCGACCGCGCGGCGATCGACTTCGGCGTCGACTAGACGCCACGCACGTCAGCACGAAGCCCGGGTGATCCGCATGGATCGCCCGGGCTTCGTGGTGTGTGGAGAGTGCCGAGTCACCGCAGGTCGTGGCGCATGATCACGCGCGGGAATCCTCCGGACGTCGACGACGTCGGTCCGGCATAGACGAAGCCAGCCTTCTCGAACATAGACCGGGCGCCGACGAACGCCATGGTGAGGTCGATCCGATCGTCTCCGTTGTCGGAGGGATAACCCTCGAGCACCGGGGCGCCGTTCTCGCGGGCGAAGTCGATCGCGCCAGCCAGCAGGGACGAGGTGATGCCCTTTCCCCGATGACCGGGACGCACACGAAGGCACCACACCGACCAGACCGGCAGATCGTCGAGGTGAGGGATCTTCGTGGAGCGGGCGAACGACGTCTCCGACCGAGGTGCGACTCCCGCCCAACCGACGACGTCGTCGCCGTCATAGGCGAGGACTCCCGGTGCGATCGTCGCCTCACACAGCGAACGGACGTACTCTCCGCGCGCCGGGCCGACGAGAGATCGGTTCTGCTTCGCGGGGAGCCGGTGACTCAGACAGAAGCAGACGCTCGCATCGGGCCGCTTGGGGCCGACCATCGTCCGCACATCCTCGAACGAACGGGCCGGCCGGACGACGATCGACATCGGACCGGGGCGTCAGACGGCGGCGTCGGCCTTGGCCTTCGCCCGCCGTCTGCCTAGGAGATAGAAGTCGACCGCGAGCCCGATGATCACGCCGACGATCAGCCCGACCACCGTGGCGCCGCGGAATCCGACGGCGTGACCGTCGAGGGCCTGCCGCCCGGCAGTCGCGCCACTGCTGTTGCCGATGACCACGCTGAGCGTCAGCAGGTTCGGGATCAGGGCGGCGAGCGCGGCAGCGACGAGCGCCCACGACGCGATGTTCCGATAACGTCCGATCAACGTGTAGGCGAAGTACAGGAGAAGCAGCGTGACGGCCGAACCGAGGAAGCCGTACCCGAGGCCGTAAAGGATCCCGCGGGTGATGCTCTCGTTGATGTTCGAGGCCATGTTCTGTCCCCACCATCGCGGGAGGAGGGCCTGCAGAATCCAGTACCCGATCACGACGATCAGCACGGTGCCCACACCGAGGATCACCTTGGTGCGGCCGGACAGTTCGGGCAGCTTCGACGTGAATCGGCCCGTGCGTGACTGCGTGGTCTCCGGTGTTGCTTCGGGCAGTTCGTCTGTCATGGCACAACTCTTCCACAGATGCGCGGTCTCGGCGTCCCTCCGCCCGTTGCGACCGAAATCGTGACGCAACGGGCGGACGGGGGTCACGCCAGGTACGGCATGACGTGCGGGATCGCCTTGGTGGCGGTCTTGGCGTTGAAGCCCTCGCCGACCGCGCGCAGCTGCCACTCGCCGTTGATCCGCGAGACGACGGCCATGCAGACGCCGGTGAACGGCATGCCGCCGGCTAGCGTGTATCGCGCGAGCTCGGCGTTGCTCGCCTGGTCGATGAGTCGGCAGTAGGCGTTCTGGACTTCCGCGAACGTCTGACCGCGGTACGACGTGACGATGAAGGCGAGGCGGTCGACGTGCGGCGGGATGCCGGTCAGGTCGACCGAGATCACCTCGTCGTCCCCGTCGCCCTCACCGGTCAGATTGTCGCCGGAGTGGACGATCGACTGGTTCTTGGACCGCAGGTTGCCGAAGTAGACGGTCTCGACGCATGTGCCCTGCGAGAACATCAGGACCGAGGCGTCGAGGTCGATGCTGCTGCTGCCGCCGCCGAAGAAGCCCCGCTTTCCGGTCTGGACCGGATCCCAGCCGAGTCCCATCCACACCTGCGTCAGCGCGACGCCGCCCTCCTTCTTCAAGGAGACCTTCTGACCCTTCACCAGTGAGACCGGCCGGTCCTTGGACAGGCTGATCGGCGCCTGCTCCTGCGGCGGAGCGGGCGGCGGAGGCGGCGTTCCGTACTGGGGAGCGCCATACTGCGGAGCACCGTATTGGGGCTGGGGTGCGCCGTACGACGGTGGCGGCGCGTATCCCTGCTGAGCGGGCGGAGCGTAGCTCTGCGGCGGCGGGTTGTACGCGGGAGGGGCCTGCTGAACCGGCGGGGCCTGCTGAATCGGTGGGGCGGGAGGCGCGGCCTGGGCCGGAGCGTCGTCCACCGAGACCCCGTGATCGCGGACGAGGTCGGCGAAACCGCCCGCGTAGCCCTGCCCGACGGCACGGACCTTCCACTGCCCGTTGCGCTGATACACCTCGGCGGCGATCACGACCGACTCGGCGGTGAGACCGTCGACGACGTAGTCGAACAACGGAGTGCCGGCGGCGTCGAAGACCCTCGTCACCGGCGGCGCGAACTGGCCGAAGCTGCTGTTCGCGTCGTCGAGGGTGATCACCGCGCGGATGGCGGTGATGTCGGAGGGGATGCCCGCGGTCGAGATGTGCAGACGGCCGTCGCGCAGTTGTACGCCGGGGCCCGCAGGCTGATTGAAGAACACGAAGTCCGCGTCGCTGCGGACTGTGCCCGCGTCGGTGACGAGCAGCGCCGACAGATCAGCCGCGGCGGCCACGTCGACCGAGACGACGACGTCCCCGGTGGGGAGCGCCGCGTTCTGGCCCTTGGTGAGTGAAGACATCGGTACCTCAGTTCCCGGCGAGCGCCGGATCGGATCGGACAGTGGATGAGTGGTGATGCACGCGGTCGGCGAACCAGTCGAGGATCTCCTCGCCTGCGTCGATGCCCGTGGTCGCGGTGACAGCGAGACCGGGTCGCGTCCACCCGGTGTCGTGCAGCTCGCCGTGAGCCGGTCGGACGGCTTGGTCGGCGTACGCGAGGAGGTCGGCGTCCAACCGGCCGTCCCCCGCGGCGAGAAGTGGTGCATCCGCGGCGAGCGCACCGGACTCGACCAGCCCGCGTCGCACGTGGGCGACGGCGGCCGACTTGGTCACTCCCGACGGCATCGCGTAGATCTTGCGGCCCTGTTGGGACACCGACCAGCCGCGTGGGGTGCACCACGCGGCCCAGTCGTCGACGAAGTCGGCGGGTTGACGGTCGAGATCGACGACGAGATAGGCGAACAGTTCGTCCGCGATGCGCGTGGAGCGCACCCACGACTCGTCGATTCTCGTCTCGAGGTCGGCGTGCAGCTCTGACACGGGCACCGACGTGTCGGCGATCGTCGACTCCACTGCGGCGCGCCAGTCGGCGTCGTTCTCGCCGTCGTGAATGATCCGGCCGCCGTTGCTCACCACGGCGTAGGGGAACGGGCCTCCGGGCAGGGAGATCCGCTCGAACTGCTCGCGTGTCCGCGTGGTGGTCGGGACCACCGGTGTCGACGCGGCGAGCGCGGTCAGCTTCGCCACCGCACCGGGGGTCATGAACGACAACGGTGCGTCGTCGTAGATCTCCACGCAGATCGGCTCCTCGGATCGGCTCGGGGAGAGGGCGGAACCGGCGGCCGCGCGGGAGAAGATCATGGTGCGGTCGAGGTCGGTGGCGATCAGGGCGTTCACACGTTCTCCTTGATCAGGCCGACGCAGGAGTAGGCGAGGTCGGGGACCACGTCGACGGGCACCCCGCGCTCGGCGGCGAGGAGACGGATGTGCTCGTGGTCGGGCAGCGCCGCGTCGCGGACCAGGATCCGCCACGGGACACGTCTCAACAGCACCCGCGTGGTCTCGCCGATGCCCGGTTTGACGAAGTTGATCGACGACAGTCCGTAGCGCTGCTGCATCTCCTCGACCGACGCCCACCCGGCCCACGTGGGCGTCCGATCCGCGACGCGCAAGGCGCCCGCGGCGGCGACGGCCTCGTCGTGGACGGCGGTGAAGTGCGAGGTCACGGCGTCGAGGAAGCGGTTCGACACGTCGTGCGGGATCAGATCCCGATAGAACTTCGCGCCGTGGAAGTCCCCCGGCCCGATGAGCTCGTCGTTCAGGACCGTGCGCGAGACGAGACCGGACACGGTGGAGTTCAGGCACGCCGACGCGATCAGAAAGTCGTCGCGGGTGCCGTAGAGGCGAGTGCAGGAACCGGGATCGGCGAGGACGGCGAGTTCGTCGTCGAAGTGGGCGCCGCCCGCCGCCTCGTACTCCTGCAGGGCGGCGGTGAGCTCCTTCGCGATCGCGCCCTTGCCGGTCCACCCGTCGACGAACACCACGGACGACGGATCGTGGCGGGCGGCGATGTAGTCGAGGGCCACCGCGTCGATCCCCCGTCCGCGGACGATCGACACGCTGTAGTGCGCGGGCTGGACGTGACGCGTCGCGCGGATCCAGCGTCCGATCAGCACGCCGACCGGGGTGCCCGCGCGGGCGAGTGACACGAGTGTCGGATCGGCGGAGCGCTCGGCGAGGATCAGCTCGGCGACCGTGCCGACCGCGAGGGCAAGCCTTCGCGACGACGCGGCGAGCGTCTCGTCGAACAGGTCCAGGTAGGCCGCGCCGGGCTGGAACTCCACCGGCAACGACTCCGCGTAATGCGCGACACCCGCCTGGATGCGGCGTTCGCGCTCGGCCACATCACCCTCGAGCGCGTGCTGCGACAGATCCTTGAGCAGCCACGCGACCTCGCTCGGCGCGTACGAGCCGAAGTCGGGGGACCGCAGCGGGTCGCCGTTCGGTGCGACGCGGCCGGAGACGCCGTCGCGTGCCAGGGCCAGTCGCGCCGGGTCGGTCGCGGGCACCGTCAGCACGACTACCCGATGACCGGCGGACGACAGGACGTCGAGCAGCCCGCCGTCGGCGCGCAGCGCATCCGTGTCGGCGGGATCGTCGATCACGAGGAGGACCGCCGGAAGGTCGCCCGACCCGGGTTCGGCGACGTTGTACAGGTACCGTCCGGCGTCGTCGGTCCCCTCCGGCGCCGGAAAGGCGAAGCCGCGGCGCAGGGGATATCCGTCCTGGTCCCGGACGTGGGCGGGGGAACGCGAGGTGGTCTGGAAGCGCGCGTCCACCCCGATCGCGGCGAGCCGCTCGGCGATGCAGAGCGGCAGGTACATGAGTTCCTCATGCCCGACGACGGTCACCGGCTCGCCCGGAGCGAACACATCGCGCAGTCCTGCGGCGACGTCGTCGACGGCCCGATGGAAAGCTGCGGTGTCCGTGGCGAGAAACCCGTGGCGCCCGCCGTCCGGCACGGTCGACGGCCAGCCCGCGGAGTGGAACACGATGCCGCCGCGGCTGACGCCGGGACGGTTGAGGTCGGGGGCGTCGAGCGCGACGACCCGCTCGGTGAGGTCCGCGGGCAGGTCGACGGAGCCCTCGGCGAGGGCCGTGAAGTCGATGGTGACGCCGATCCGGGCTGCGGCCGCGGCGCATTCGGCGCGATGCTCGGAGCTGCGCATGTCGACGAGGGACGCGACGAGGTACCGGTCGTGGGGATGCAGCGCATGCAGAGCGACGACTGCTTCGACAGCGGTGCGGCCGGTGCTGATCTCGTCGTCGACGAGGACCACCGGAACGCCCGGGTCGGTGTCGAGGAAGTCGGCGTCGGTCGGGAGGAGCAGATGCGTCGTGGCGTGCGAGTGGCCGTCCTCGAACGAGCCGTGCACCGTCGCTCCCGGCACCGCCCGACGGGTGGAGTGCAGGTAGC
>JASLJL010000346.1 GCA_030152405.1 Gordonia sp. (in: high G+C Gram-positive bacteria)
ACCCGCGCGGGGCCGATCGATGTCGGCCGGGGGCGGCGAGATCCGTTACGTGTTCGCTCGTGCGGTGAGGTCGTCCTCGGTCCACTGCGGCTCGTGCGGTTCAGATGTGATCATTGCCCGATCCTGCGGATCTCGACTGGCGGGATGAAGCGGTCAAATGCTCGAAAGGTCGTGTGGCCAGCAGATATTCGGAGCTGTCAGGGCGATCTCGGCGTAGAATGAGAACCCCGAGACGTCAGGAGAAGACGATGACCACACCGTCGCGTTCAGTCATCTTTCGCAGCGCTGCAGTCGCGGCGGCGGTCGCCGCCACGGTTGTCGTCGGCGGGGTCGCCGGCCCGGCGTCGGCAGACGTCAAACCAGGCACCTACACGTCGACGACGCTGTCCGGAGGCGCCGTTCTGCTCAAGCGTGACGGTCGTGTGCAGGGCCACGATCTGGTGCTCATCGGGCGCTACCGGATCCATCCGATGGGGCACGGCAGTTACTACGTCGACTTCTTCCCCGGGCACCGCGTGATCATGAATCCCGACGGCCACGGAGGCTATCGAGGGCCGGCGTACCTCGGGGGTGCGGTCATCGGATCGTTCACGCTCACTCCGAAACGTTGAGCTGCGTCGGTGAGTGGTAGGCGTCGCGTCAACCCGAACCTTCGGCGCGCCTGCGGTCAGTAGTGCGACCGGCGATCTCCTCCAGGACCTGATTCTGCAGGCATCGAGTCGCCTGAGCGTCGAGTGCACGGCGGCGGTCTGAACGTGCGGCGATAGCCTGCTCGATCGTCGAGCCTTGCTCGAAGTCGGCTTCGAGAAGGCGGTGAGCGGCGTCGATCTTCGAGAGCCAGACTCCGTAGCGGTGTCGCACCAGCGCTCGGCAGGCGCCGAGCACGGCGTCGTCGGCACCGGAGTCACGTGGAAGCGTCATCCACCAGCGCAGCGATTCGATCAGCAGCTGCCGCAGGTCGTCTGGTGCCAGGTCGGCGAAGGTCTCGGCCGCCGGCGGTCCGCTCAGCGCTCGGCCGCTCTGGTGGAGGATGCTGCGATCAAGCCCGTACCAGAACGTTCCGTCGGCCGGCGGGCGGTCCGCGGGGTCGAGGGTCTGGCGGAAGCCCATGCTTGGGCCGTCGTTCAATTCCAGCTCGAAACCGGGTTCCGCGGTTCCGGACTGAGCGACGGCGAGCGCGTAGACGACGAGTTCGAGACCGCGGGCAGGGCACGGCAGCGCATTGTGGCGCAGTCGTGCGATGAGGGAGCCTTTCGTCAGGGTGTCCAACGGATCACGGCAGACCAACGCGACGTCGATGTCGCTGCGGGCCGGATCGAATGCCCCCAACGCCAGCGAGCCCGCCGCATACGCGCCGACGAGGTCTGTTCCGAGGACGTCGTGGGCGGCCGTCGTCAGCGCGTCGAGGTATCGCTCCACGTCGTCGGTCGGCATCTGTCTATTATCGGGCAGTCGGCGAGAGCCGCTGACGATTCGGGGATGGCCTGCTGTCTTTCGCGGATTCGCTCAGCGTGTTCATGATGGTGCGGTGCATCCGCATCGGCTCGTACTGCGCGGGACAGACTGCTAGCGGCGCCTCCGCCGGGTGCATCTCCAGGAGATTACGCCGCACAACAACCCCAAGGCCGGCGTCATCGCGCTGACTGAGACGTTGGCGTTGTGAGTCGATAACGGTCTAGGAAGTCTCCAGATGTCCGGTCACCGGGACTCTCCATGGCGGACTACCGGAGACGGCTGTCAGTCTCGATCTCATGACTGCTCACGACACTGCTGCGCACCCCGGCCGGTCTTCAGAGATCACCCTCTCCGTCATCGAGAGACTCGAGGCGATCGAGGCGATCAAATGGACGTTCTCCGAGCGTCTGCGTTGCATGGACCGCAAAGAATGGCACATCTATCCGACGCTCCACACGGACGACGTCGTCTCGGAGACGTGGGGCGGCCTTCCCGCGGACAAGCAGCCCGACACCGACGGCGACGCGAACCGCATCGTCGGGACGGGGCCGCTCACTCGGGCCATCAGTGCATTGTTGGACGGCGAGCACCCGGTGACGAGCGTTCACCACGCCCACACGCCACTGATCGAATTCACCTCCGACACCACCGCCACCGGAATCTGGGCGATGGAGGACAAGTTGTGGTGGCAGAACGGTGACGTCGAGGAGCACCTTCACGGCTACGGTCACTACCACGAGGAGTACCGGAAAGTCGGCGACAGGTGGCTCATCAGCTACCGCACTCTGATCCGGATCCGGGAGGACAAGACTCCCGGCTTCTTCGACCTGATCGGCAAGCTGTGACCGCGGACACCTGAATCCGTGCTACTGTTTCCGCTATGGAAACAGTAGGGGGAACGCCGGACCGCGGCGAGGCGCGACGAATGATGCAATGGGCGGTCGAGTCGGAGACATCGACGCGTAACCCACCGCTGCCGTGGGTGTTCTTCATCGCACAGGCCACCCTCCTGGCCGGCGCCTGCTGGGCTCAGGTGATTCCGGGTGACGTCGGGCGGGCGCTGACGGCGGTCTGCCTGCTCGGCGTCGTCGGTGTGGGTGTCCGGTGGGTGTACTCCCGATCCGGTTACGGCATCGTGCGCCCCGACGCGCGACAGTCGGCGCCGTACGTTCTGACGATGTGCGTGCTGGTCGGTGTTCCGGCGGTGCTCGCGATCGGTCTGGAACAACCGTGGCTGTGGTTCGTCGCGGGTGCGCTCGCCGCCGCGACGACCATCGACATGGGGCGACGTTATCGAGCGAGGTTCGGCAGTGTCTGACGCCGCATTCGATCCCGTCATCCACGCGCCGGCCCGACTCCGAATCTGTGCGATCGCCGCGTCGTCCTCCTATGTCGAGTTCGGAGAGCTTCAGAAACGTCTGGACCTGTCCAAGTCCGCTCTGAGCAAGCAGGTCGCCCAATTGACCGACGCGGGATACCTCGGTGAGGAGTACGTGACGCGGGCCGGGCGCTCCCGACTGCGCCTGTCGTTGACCGATGAGGGACGGCGGGCGTATCGCGCTCATGTCCAGGCGCTCAAGAACATCATCGAGGATCCGGCGATAGACGAGGACGACGAACTATCCGCTTCGTCGCGAACAGAAGAGGAGATGGACGCATGACGATTTCAATCCGAACACGATCGTTTGTGGCGGCGACGCTGGTCGGCGCAGTCGTCGCCGGAGCGCACACAGGTGGTGTCGCGTCGGCCGAGCCGATTCCGAATCGCGCCGCCGCGCCGCAGCTGTCGTTCGACATCCCGGCGATCGGAGGCGTCGAAATCGGCCCCGGAGGAGTCCCCGGCGGGTCGTTCCAGCACGCCCGCGTGGTCGCTCGTCCAGTGGGGAAGGCGTCCGTGGCGTTCTCCGCTGTCGGTCTCGCGCCGTGGTTCTACCAGTACGCATACCGGTATGTCTCGGTCGCCTGGCACAACCTGTCGACGGGCGCGAGGGGCACCGTCTCGTTGCGGCACTGGCGATTGCCGAGCTTTCCCGTCTCGGGACGCCCGGCCACGCTGCCGACCGCGAAGACCGTGCGCACCGGCGCCGGAATCGTGGTGGCGACGGTGACCGTCCTGCGCGAGGAGTACGGGGGAGTGACGACGAGCAGCATCATCCCCGGGCTCGACGCGTTGGTCGTCCCCTGACGACATCGAGCCGTGGGGTCCCGGCATGAGGTAGGAACTATGCCATGGGCCCCACATTCGATGACGTGTATCGACAGAAGTATCTCCTTCTCACGACTTTCACTAAGGACGGCCGTCCCAAGCCGACCCCGGTCTGGGGCGTACCGGACGGCGACAAACTCTTGATCATCACTGATCGGGGATCGTGGAAGACCAAGCGCATCAACAACACTCCACGCGTCACGATCGCCGAATGCGGGATCTTCGGCAAAGTCAAAAGCGAGTCGGTGGAGGCGCGCGCACGAATGCTGCCTGATTCCGACACTCGGCGGGTGTTCGACAAGATCGTCAGACGATACTGGCACCACGCGATCTACTTCGTCCCGCAGGCGATTCTCCGCGGTGGAATCGACAAGGTGCACGCGGCGATCGAGGTCGAGCGAGTCGCCGATGCGGATCGAGACGAACGTGTGTGACGCGTGCGATGGAGTCCAGTTGCTCGGGCCGCAGCGATTCTCTCGTCGTGACGCCCTGAAGTTCGCCGGTGTCGCGGCGGCGGCGAGTGCGGCGGTCGTCGCCGGTGACGCGCATGCCGCGCCGCTGCCGGTCCGTTCGGCACCCGCGACCCGGAGGGCGCTGGTCGGCGGTTCGGTTATCACAATGGCGGGATCCGAACGCGCCGACGCGGTGTTGATCGAGAACGACAGGATCGTGGAGGTGGGCGGCGACGCGCAGATTCGACAGTCGCTGCGTCGCAGGGGCGGAGGGACGATCACCGACCTCTCCGGCCTGACGGTGGTCCCCGGATTCATCGATCCGCACGGGCATTTCCTGCTGTCCGGGATGTACGGGGCACTGACTGTCGACCTCGCGTCGCCGCCACTCGGTCGCGTCCAGTCACTGACACAAGTCCTCACCATTCTGCGACGCGAAGTCGCGCGGTCCCCGAAGCCGGTCCCGGGACTGCTGTGGACCATCGGAACTCTCTACGACGACACAGCTGTCCGGGAGAAGCGGTTTCCGACGCTGGCCGAACTCGACGCGGTGTCCAGCCGTGATCCCATCCTGGTGGTGCACAACTCGGCGCACGTCGCGACGGTCAACTCGGCGGGACTGCGCGCTTTGGGGATCTCCCGGTCCACCCGGGATCCCTCCGACGGCCAGTACGGTCGCCGCCCGGACGGAACGCCGGACGGGATGCTCTACGAGTCGGTGGTGGAGAAGGCCCTGACGGCTGCCCTTCCGTCGCTGGCCGGCGCCGGCCTGTTCAACGTCGTCGACGTCGCGATGCAGCGGACGCTGAGCAACGGAGTGTCGACTGCGCTCGACGCGTCAGTCAATCCGACGATCAAGATCGCCTACAACGCATTGGCTGCGACGCCGTTCCTGAAGTGTCGGCTCGGCCTGTGGATGTCGGCGCCGTCGGCCTCGAAACTCGAGGCCTCGCTGAGGAGCGTTCCGCAGCAGGCGCCGTGGGTTCAAACCGTCGGAGTCAAGGGGTTCGCCGACGGCTCCATCCAGGGATGGACCGCCGCGCTGCGGGAGCCGTACTACACCTTGCCCGACGGCGGCGCGCCTCAGGGACCCCGCGGCAAGCTTCGGACCAGCGTCTCGGATCTCGCCGCCTTGATCGTGACAGCCGCCGACCATCACCTCCCGGCGGCGATCCATGCCAACGGCGATGCCGCCGTCGACGCGGTGATCGCGGCGACTGAGCGCGCGCGAGCGGTGGCCCGCGGGCCGGTGCGGGTTCTCATGCAGCACTGCCAGGTGGTCCGCGACGATCAGATCTCGGCGATGCGCGAACTCGACATCACCGCGTCGGTCTTCTCCCGCCACATCTCGGTCTGGGGTGACCGTCACCGAGACGTCTTCCTCGGCCCGACACGCGCTGCGCGCATGGGACCGTCGCGCGCCTTCATCGACA
>JASLJL010000421.1 GCA_030152405.1 Gordonia sp. (in: high G+C Gram-positive bacteria)
TGGAAGAAGGTCATGCCGAAGCTGTCGGCGGGCCGCGTGCAGTCGGTCGCGACGCGAATCATCGTCGAGCGTGAACGCGAGCGCATGGCGTTCGTCTCCGCCGACTACTGGGACATCGCCGCCACGATGGACGCGGGCGAGGCCGCTACGCCGCGCACGTTCAGCTCCCGCCTGGTGAACATCGACGACGATCGCGTCGCCACCGGTCGCGACTTCGGCTCCGAAGGCAAGCTCAAGAAGGCCGCGGGCGTCACCGTGCTCGACGGCGCGCGGGCGAACGCACTGTCGGCGGCACTCGACGGCGCGGCCCTCTCGGTCACGTCGGTGGAGGAGAAGCCGTACACGCGTCGCCCCTACGCCCCGTTCATGACGTCTACTCTCCAGCAGGAGGCCGGCCGAAAGCTCCGCTTCACGTCCGACCGCACGATGCGCATCGCGCAGCGGCTGTACGAGAACGGCTACATCACTTACATGCGTACCGACTCGACGACCCTGTCGGAGTCGGCGATCAACGCGGCCCGCGCCCAGGCGCGAGACCTGTACGGCGACAAGTTCGTTCACGCGACTCCGCGCCAGTACAACCGCAAGGTCAAGAACGCTCAGGAGGCGCACGAGGCGATCCGCCCGGCCGGCGAGACCTTCCGCACGCCGGGTCAGGTGGCGTCCGCTCTCGACACCGACGAGTTCCGTCTTTACGAACTGATCTGGCAGCGCACCGTCGCATCGCAGATGGCCGACGCCAAGGGCACGACGATGAGCCTGAAGATCGGCGGCCGTGCATCGACCGGCGAGCAGGTCACGTTCGCGTCGTCGGGCCGCACCATCACGTTCCCCGGGTTCTTGTCGGCGTACGTCGAGACCGTCGACGACCTCGCGGGCGGCCAGGCGGACGACGCCGAGAGCCGTCTCCCGAACCTCGTCGAGGGCCAGGCGCTGACGGCCACGTCGCTCGTCGCCGACGGCCACTCCACCAACCCGCCCGCTCGGTACACCGAAGCGTCGCTGGTCAAGGTGCTCGAGGAGCTCGGCATCGGTCGCCCGTCGACCTACGCGTCGATCATCGGCACCATCCAGGATCGCGGGTACGTCGTCAAGAAGGGCAACGCCCTCGTCCCGTCGTGGGTGGCGTTCGCCGTCGTGGGGCTGCTCGAGGGCTACTTCAACAGCCTCGTCGACTACGACTTCACCGCGTCCCTCGAAGACGACCTCGACCAGATCGCGTCCGGCCAGGAAGACCGCACCCGCTGGCTCACCGAGTTCTACTTCGGTGACGAAGAGGGCGCGTCCAAGGACGAGGACGCCGCAGGCGCCATCGCCCGGCTCGGCGGACTCAAGAAGCTCGTCGGCGTGAACCTCGAGGGCATCGACGCCCGCGAGGTGAACTCGATCAAGCTGTTCGACGACTCTGAGGGCCGCCCGGTGTTCGTCCGCGTCGGCCGCTACGGTCCGTACCTGGAGCGCAACGTCGCAGGCCCGGATGCCGAACCCGATCTCCAGCGCGCGAACCTGCCGTCGGACATGACGCCCGACGAGCTGACGCTCGCGGTGGCCGAGAAGCTGTTCGAGACTCCGCAGGAGGGGCGTGAGCTGGGCGTCGACCCGGTGACGGGTCACCGGATCGTGGCGAAGGAAGGCCGCTTCGGCCCCTACGTCACCGAGATCCTTCCGGACGACGATGAGCCGGACGACGGTGCGCCGGTGCCGACCATCCCGGCCGGACCCACCCCGCGCGACGGCGGTGACCTCCCGACCGGAGACGCCGTGGTCGCCCTGGACGAGGTTCCGTCGGGCGGCGTCGCGACGGTGACGTCGACGGCCAAGAAGGTCGCGAAGAAGACGGCGAAGAAGGCCGCCAAGAAGGCTGCGCCGAAGCCGCGGACCGGTTCGCTGTTCAAGACGATGGACATCGCGTCCATCACGCTCGACGACGCTCTCAAGTTGCTCTCGCTCCCGCGTGTGGTGGGTGTCGATCCCGCGACGAACGAGGAGATCACCGCTCAGAACGGCCGGTACGGCCCGTATCTGAAGAAGGGCACCGACTCGCGGTCGTTGACCAGTGAGGCACAGCTCTTCGACGTGACGCTCGACGAGGCGCTCAAGATCTACGCCGAGCCCAAGCGTCGAGGCCGAGCCGCGGCAGCTCCTCCGCTGCGGGAGTTCGGCAAGAACGACGACGTCAGCGGCGGCGCCATGGTGATCAAGGACGGCCGTTTCGGCCCGTACGTGACCGACGGCGAGACGAACGCCAGCCTCCGCAAGGGAGACGAGGTCGCGACCATCACCCCGGAGCGGGCGATGGAGTTGCTCGCCGATCGTCGCGCTCGCGGTCCGGCCAAGAAGGCCGCGAAGAAGACGGCCAAGAAGACCACCGCTAAGAAGACGGCTGCCAAGAAGACCACGGCGGCTAAGAAGACGACCGCGGCGAAGAAGACCACGGCGGCGAAGAAGACCACGGCGGCGAAGAAGTCGACCGCGGCCAAGAAGACCACGACGGCTAAGAAGACTGCCGCCAAGAAGGCGGCTCCGGAGGCTTAGGCTTCCATCCGCTCCCTTCGTCGACACCCGCTCCTCTCGCCTACATCCGCTCCCTTCCCAGAGGGAGCGGATGTAGCTGGAGGGAGCGGATTGCTTTTTTAGGGAGCGTTTAGGCGCTTCGGGGCCCAGCGTCTCTCGCTGTGAGCCAGGCCAGGCGCAGTCAGGCGTCGGGAGTGACCGGCGTCGTGACGTCGATGTCGGGGCGGGCCAAGAGAGTCTCGATCCCGCGTCCGCGGAGTTCGACGCCCTCCCCGATGGCCCAGTGGGCGGCTTCGTCGTCGCCGGCGAGGAAGACGGCGCGCGCCGATCCGAGGACTCGCGTCTGTTCGTCCTTCGCCAACTCGGTGAGTCGGGCGGCTTCGTTCACCGGGTCGCCGATCACCGTGTACTCGAGGCGTTCCTCGGCGCCGATGTGACCTGCCACGGCCTTGCCCGCGGAGACGCCGATGCCCATGTCGACATCGCCGAGACGCTGGTCGAGCTGGACGCGCAGATCGCGGGCGGCGGCGAGCGCGGCTCCGGCGAAGTCGCCCTGATCGAGGGGCGCGCCGAAGATCGCCAGCGCGGCGTCGCCCTGGAACTTGTTGACGAACCCGCCGTGGCGTCCGACCACCTCGACGACGATCTGGAAGAACTCGTTGAGCAGTTCCACCACCTCGCGCGGAGGTCGATTCACCGCCAGTCGTGTGGAGCCGACGATGTCGACGAAGAGAACGCCGACGTAGCGTTCCTCGCCGCCCAGCTCGGTGCCGGTCTCGATGGCCCGGCGCGCGACGTCCTCACCGACGTAACGGCCGAACAGGTTGCGGAGCTCCTGTCGTTCGCGGAGATCGGCGACCATGTCGTTGAATCCGGCCTGGAGTGCGCCGAGGTCGTTGCCGTCGTACACCTTGACCGCGACGTTGAGATTGCCCGCGCGGACCTGCGCCAATGCGACGCGAAGCTGTTTGATCGGGTCGGTGATCGATCCGACGAGCCGCGAGATGGCGAGCAGACCGAAGACGATCGACGCGGCGGCCAGCCACAGGATGGGACGCAACAGACCGGTCGGATCGGTGTCGATGAAGTGAAGCTTCTGCAGGATGATCAGGGCGCCGATCACCAGCATCGGGACCGCGACGGTGACCGCCCAGAACACTG
>JASLJL010000463.1 GCA_030152405.1 Gordonia sp. (in: high G+C Gram-positive bacteria)
CTTGGTCGGGGCCCTTTCCGATTTCCACCCGGCCATCGTGCGCCCCTCCCGGTCATCGAGCGAAGTCGAGATGCGTCCCCGCCGAATGCGACATCTCCGTGTGACGCGCCGTACGCTCAATCCGTCATGATCTCGAACATCACACGCATGGGCACCGTGCTAACCGTCGCCGCCGCAGCTGTCCTGGCGCCGGCCGCGGTCGCGTCCGCCGATCCGATCGCCGGCGTCGACGGGTATGTCGCCGTCCCGACACCCGACACCGACGACTGCCCGCACCGCGTCCACACGCCTCCGGCGATCGACGAGTCCGAGGTCGTCGCGCCGGGTGCCACGACGCCCGCTCCCCTGCCCGTCCCGACTCCAGCCGTGGGCGGCGCGAAGTTGGCCGGATGCGGTGTCGTGGCCGATCCTCGCGCGGGCGACGTCCCCGCGAACCTGACGAGCGCGGGCTGGCTCATCGCCGATCTGGACAGCGGCGAGGTGATCGCGGCGAAGGACCCTCACGGCCGGTACCGGCCCGCGTCGACGATCAAGACGCTCCTGGCGCTCACCGCGTTGCGGGAGCTGGATCTCGACACCGTCGTGGTCGGAACCCTCGACGACTACGGGATCGAAGGCGATTCGTGCGGCATCGGTCCGGACGGCAGGTACACCGTCCGCCAGCTCCTGACCGGGCTGCTCATGGTGTCGGGGAACGACTGCGCCAACGCTCTCGCGCGCGAGCTGGGTGGCCGCGATCAGACGATCACGAAGATGAACACCGTGGCGGCGTCGATCGGCGCGAGAGACACGCGTGCGGCGAGTCCGTCCGGCCTCGACGCGCCGGGGATGTCGACATCTCCGTTCGATCTCGCCGTGATCTTCCGCGAGGCGATGCGTGACGCAGACTTCCGACACATGATCTCGCTGACCACGTTCGAGTTCCCCGGCTTCCCCGCCCTCAAGAGCGTTCCCGGCGACAAGCCGCACCCCGGGTACACGATGGGCACGTCGAACGCGCTCCTGCGCGACGGCTATCCGGGGATGCTCGGCGGCAAGACCGGTTTCACCGACGATGCATTGAAGACCTTCGTGGCAGGCGTAGAGCGAAACGGACGACGGCTGGTGATCGTCCAGATGGCGGGCCTGACGGTCGCCGGTGACACGTATGTTCAACAAGCCGAGCGCATGATCGACTACGGTTTCGCGGCTCCACCCGACGTCTCGGTGGGATCACTGGCGACCGTCGACAACGCCCACTCCCCGTTCGATCCGCAGCCTTCGCACGCATCAGATCGAGCCGACTCGGACGACGTCTCACACCTGGGCTTCTGGGCGCTGGGCGGAATTCTGATCGTGATCGCCGCGATCGCCGTCGCCGCTCGGATGGCTGCGCGCCGTCGCTCATCGGCCTGACATGGGCAAATTCGTGCCACGAATGTCGATCCCGTCCGGTTATCCCCGGTATCACCGATCGGATCGTGCCTAGGAACGTCTCAGCAAACCGATCGACTGATCAACAGTGCTACGTTTCACAGAAGTGAGCGGGCGGTGCCGCCTGTCACTACCTCCCTCCCTGAGAATCGCCATCCGTTGATCGGAGCCCCTGATGACACACGCCTCCATGCGTCACCGCCTGGTGTCGCTCGCCGCTGCCGCCGCTGTTGTCGGCGCCGGACTCACCGCTGCGGTCGCCGCACCGACGCAGGGTGTCGCGGACGCAGCTACCTGCAAGAGCGAGTCGACGGAGAAGCGAACGCTGATCGTCGACTACGGATTCATGAAGTCCGTCCCGGCCGAAATCGGCCAGGGCCAGCCGATTACATACTCGCTGTCGCTGTCGACCAGCAGCATCGGCAACCCCTACGTGCAGGGCGTCTGGGACGTCCCGCCGAAGGAACTCGTCGACGTTAAGCCAGTCGTCAAACTCAAGAAGTTCACCCTCCTCGGCGGCATTCTCGGTGGTGGCGGCGCCTTCGGCAAGCTCGTCAACGAGGAGACCGTTGCCCCGGCCAACGTGATCAAGGACGGACGCAGCTGGAAGGTCTCGCATACCGGAATCGCTATCTTCTCGGGAAGCGCCTTCACTGCTGAGTTCACGTACAAGCCGCCGGCCAGCTACATCGCGGGCAAGCAGGTCACCAGCGGTGGCGCCGCCTTCCAGGCGACCCCCAAGCCCCCGCTCGGTTATCTGGAGTTCGGCGACATGACCGCATGCTTCACGGTCCGTGCGCCCAACGCGGGCGAAGCCGTCCTCGGCAGCCTGGACTCGAGCGGTCTGGGCTCAGCTGAGGGACAGCTGTCGAGCACCGGCTCCCTCACCGACATCATTCCGGGCGTCATCGGCGGCATCGCCGGCGGCGACAAGAAGTAAGAGCCGAAGAAGAAGCCGATCCGGCTTGCTGGCGATCCCGCCCCACTCCGGTGGGGCGGGATCGTCTCGTTGAATCCTCTCGCAACTGGTACCGCTCAGGACGGCCGACGACCTATGGCAGTCGGCGGCTCGCCTGCGTGCCACCCGCGCGATTCAGCGGCGGCGACGCGAGGCGATGGCGCCGATTGCAGCGCCGACGCCTGCCGCGGTCAGGATCTCCCGGGTTCGGGGAACGCTCGGGGCCTCATAGACGGGCGCGAGGTACACCGGGCCCTTGTCCTGTTCGACATCGTTCTCCACCTCGTCGTCGGTCAGGAGGTCGGCGTGCCTCGGGTCGGACGCCGACCATGCCGCGCCGTACAGCACGATCCGGGACGCCAGATAGGCGAAGACCATCACGCCGAGGATCGGGCCGAACGCGGCACCTGCCGGGCTGCTCAGCACCGACGACAGGTAGATGGCGCCGAGCGATTTCAACACTTCGAAGATGACGGCGATCGCGAGGGCCGCCGGCGCGACCACCCGCACCGGCACCTTCTGCAGCGGCATCTGCGACAGCACCACGATGAACAGCACCCACGTCGCGAGCACGGACACCAGGACCGTCGCCCACTTCAGAAGGAGTCGTCCCCACCCGGTGTCGTCGATGCTGAGGAGCTCGAGGACCTTCACCCCGATCGGGCCGGTGGCGACCACGGTCAACGCGATGGTGACGACGA
>JASLJL010000487.1 GCA_030152405.1 Gordonia sp. (in: high G+C Gram-positive bacteria)
TCACCCTCACCGTCCTCGGTGGAATCGATCCCGCGCAGATCGACGCCGCGTTCACTCGCGGAACGACAGTCTCCGACGCCGCCGAGGGTTGGACCATGACGGCCCCTAAAGCGACCGAGACGGCGCGCCGCTTCCATCGGCAGATCGCTCTCACGCCCTCCGGATATGCGTTCACCGTCGGCGGATTCGCATTCGACGGCCGTGGACCGGACGGAACGCTTCTCCTCGTCCACGGCCCCGGCTACGACGAGCACATCCTGCCCACCAACGGTTTCGATCCGGCGTGGCCCGGTACCGATCAGATCGTCTCGCAGGCCCGCGACGCGCGGACGGCAGCGGGGGACAAGCCGGTTCGCGTGGTGTTCGCCGAACCCCGTTCGGCAGACGCCGCGCGCCAGCTGCTCATCGCCAACAGGATCGAGAACGTCGAGGTGGTGCACGTCCCGCTGGACGCCGACTCCTGAGGTCGTCGTGTGCGCGATCAGGGATGCGACACGCGAGACTCGCCGACTGGAGTTGCAGCGCACACGAACGACGCATAGTGTGCGGCCTGTCACACACCCAACTGACGGAGGCGTTCCCTCGTGACTGATCTGACTCAACTCCAACTTCTCAAAGAGCTGGAGCCCGTCGCCGAGAACGAGCTCAACCGCCACCTGTCGCTGGCGCGTGACTGGCACCCGCACGACTACGTCCCGTGGGACGAGGCGCGGAACTTCGCGAAGATGGGCGGAGTGGACTGGGAGCCCGAGCAGTCACAGCTCAGCGAGGTCGCCAAGGCCGCGATGACGCTGAACCTCCTCACCGAGGACAACCTGCCGTCGTACCACCGTGAGATCACCGAGTACTTCTCGCCCGACGGCGCGTGGGGCACCTGGGTGGGCCGGTGGACCGCCGAGGAGAACCGCCACGGCATCGTCATGCGCGACTACCTCGTCGTGACGCGCGGAGTCGATCCCGTCGCGCTCGAGAACGACCGCATGACCAACATGACCAAGGGCGCCCACTCCGACGACCTCAGTGGACTCCTCAAGGGCGTCGCGTACGTGACCGTCCAGGAGCTCGGCACCCGCGTCAGCCACCGCAACACCGGCAAGGCCTGCAACGATCCGGTCGCCGACCGCATGTTGCAGCGCATCGCGGCCGACGAGAACCTGCACATGATCTTCTACCGCAACATCTGTGCCGCGGCGCTCGACCTCGCCCCCGACCAGGCGATGGAAGCGATCACGAGCGTCCTCACCAACTTCGACATGCCGGGCATCGGCATGCCGAACTTCCGCAAGATGAGCCTCATCATGGCCAAGCACGGTATCTACGACATCCGGCAGCACCTCGACGACGTCGTCCTCCCCGTCATGCGCAAGTGGAACATCTTCGAGCGCACCGACTTCGGGCCCCGTGGCGAGCAGGCCCGCGAAGAGCTCGCCGCCTTCCTCGAGCAGACCGAGCTCGACGCCAAGCGATTCGAAGAGCAGCGGGAACGCTTCCTCGCGCGCGAAGCCGCCCGGCGGGAGAAGGCGTCCGTCTGACCTCTCGACTCCGCTCGACGATCGGGTAGGAACTCTCCTCGACGATCGGGGCCTCGATGGCGCTGTGAACGCCGTCCGGCGCTACTGTGGGAAAGCACAGAATTGGAACCTGTTCCCTGTGCTCGACAGCAGCTGCGACGTTAGGGGTCCACATGGAACGGTTGAGCGGTCTGGACGCGTCTTTCCTCTACCTGGAGACCCCGTCTCAGGTGATGAACGTGGCTGCGATCATGCAACTCGATCCGTCCACGGTGGTCGGGGGCTACACGTTCGAGAAGATGCGGAACGAGATGGCGCGCCGCGTCACCGCGATCCCGTCGCTGCGTCGCAAACTCGCCGACTCCCTGACCAACGTCGACCATCCGGTGTGGATCGAGGACGACGACTTCCGCATCGAACGGCACGTCCACCGGATCGCGGTGCCGTCGCCCGGCCGCGTCGCCGAGCTCGCGCAGATGTGCGGTCATCTGATCGGTCAGGTCCTGGACCGAAAGAAGCCGCTCTGGGACCTCTGGGTCCTCGAAGGCATGGAGGGCGGCAAGATCGCGTTGATGCTCCGCATGCATCACGCGGGCGTCGACGGCGCGACCGTCGCCGACATCCTCGGGGAACTCGCGACGTTGACTCCCGACCCGCCCGAGTTGGACGTCGAGAAGATCGGCCGCACCGCGGGTCCGGCGTCGCGCCGCGACATGGCGGTCGGGGGCGCGGTCAACTACTTCCTGCAGCGTCCAGTCGCCGCGTTGAAGCTGATCCCGAAGACCGTGCCCGTCCCGTTCGAGTGGTTCCGCCGCGTCCGCTCCGGCGAGGGCATGCCCGCGCCGTTCCTCGCGCCGCGCACCAGGTTCAACGCGCCGCTGTCGCCCCGCCGTTCGATCGCTCTCACCCAACTTCCGCTCGACGACGTGAAGAAGGTCAAGGACCACTTCGGCGTCAAGATGAACGACGTCGTGCTCGCGATGGCCGGCGGCGCCCTCCGCTCCTACCTGGAGGCGCACGACGAACTGCCCGCCGACCCGCTCGTCGGCATGGTCCCCGTGTCGGTTCGCGGGGCGGAGGAGAAGGACCTGGTCGAGACCGGG
>JASLJL010000029.1 GCA_030152405.1 Gordonia sp. (in: high G+C Gram-positive bacteria)
GCGGCGATACGTCGGGTACACCGCGTGGCGCGGTGTCGCCGACGCGACGTTCGACCCGGTGTTCGCCGGGGAGGTGCTCGGGCGCGGCGTTCAGTTCGGGCTGGTTCCACTCGGCGTCGGCCGCACCTACTGGTTCGCGACTCAGCAGGTTTCGGAGGGCACGGTCTTCGACGACGAACTCGCGCACGTCCGCGGTCTGGTCGACGGCTGGGCGTCGCCGCTGCCCGATCTCGTCGCGGCCACATCGCCCGCCGACCTGCTGCGCACCGACCTCCACGACCGCTCGGTCGCGCCCACCTGGACCGATGGGAGAGTCGTGCTGATCGGCGACGCCGCACATCCGATGCGGCCGCACCTCGGCCAGGGCGGATGCCAGGCGATCGAGGACGCGGTGGTTCTGGCGGCGTGCGTCGCGAGCGAACGTGGCGTCCCCACCGCGTGCCGAACGTTCGAAGCGGTGCGACGCTCGCGGACCACCGCGATCGTTCGCGAGTCGCGTCTCATCGGGCGGGTGCTCAACGCGCATCCCGCCACGGTGTGGAGCGCGGCAGTCCGGGCCACCGTGCTGGGCCCCGACGTCCTCGTACGGCGTCACCTCTCCAGAGTCGCCGGACGGAGTGCGTTCGAGCGGAACCTCGCGCGCGTCTGAGTCGGCTACCGTGGCGCCATGACCCTCACGCTGCGCGCACACGCGATCCTGCTCGACATGGACGGCACCCTCGTCGACTCGACACCCGTCGTGAACAGGATCTGGGCCGACTGGGCACGTGAGCACGGCGTCGACGTCGACGCTGTTCTGGCGATCGCTCACGGTCGCCAGGGGCAGGACGTGATGGCTGAGCTGCTGCCGGACCGTCCGCAGTCGGTGAACATCGCGGAGAACGACGCGATGCTGCGTCGTGAGGTGAACGAGACCGACGGCATCATCGAGGTCCCCGGCGCGGCAGCCCTGCTCGCGTCGCTCGCCGGTGTTCCCCACGCGCTGGTCACGTCGGCCAATGTCCCCCTCGCGACCGGTCGGATGACCGCGGCCGGACTGTCGGTGCCCGCGGTCGCCGTGACCGCGGAGGACGTCGCCGCAAGCAAACCCGACCCGGAGGGCTTCGTCCGCGGCGCCCGGCTGCTCGGCGTCGCGCCGTCGGACTGCGTCGTCTTCGAGGACTCGGCGGCGGGCATCGCCGCGGGTCGTGCGGCGGGTGCGACGGTCGTGGGAGTCGGGGACACCGCGGCGGGGCACGGCGCCGACGTGACGATTCCGGATTTGACCGGGGTGACGGTGACATCGAGCGCAGACGGCGTCGAGATAACGATCGCGTGATGATCGTGTCGGACGTTCGAATTAACCGATAGCGTCGATGTACCTACTACCTGGAGGTTCGACATGGACGTCATTGCTGCATCCGAGGTTCTCGCACGATCGAGCACGCTGACGAATGTCGGGTGGATCGGCTACATCGTGATCGGCGCGATCGCGGGGTTCATCGCCGGAAAGATCGTCAAGGGCAGCGGATCCGGATTCTTCATGAACATCGTGATCGGCGTCGTCGGCGCGCTCATCGGTGGATTCCTGCTGAGCTTCATTCTGGACACGGGCGACGGTGGTTGGTGGTTCACCCTCTTCACCGCGGTGCTGGGGTCGGTGATCCTGCTGTGGATCGTCGAGAAGGTCCAGCAGAGGTCCTAGCGAGGCCGGCCGCCCTCGTGAGTCGTCATTCGACGGTGACGCCCACGTGGGCGGCGAAGTGGTTGACCAGCCCGACGGCCTGATCGGTGTCGATGGTTGCGCCGCGCAGGCCGTCGAGGTGGTGGACGGTGCCGATGGTCAGGCCGCGCAGGTCCACGTCCGAGAGCTCGGCACGATGCACGTCGAGGGTCTCGACGCGGCAGCCGGTGAACGACACGCGTGCCAACGTCGCGCCGCCCAGGTCGAGCTCGCCGATGATGCAGTCGCGGAACCCGACGTCGCGCACATCGGAGCCGCGCAGATTGACGAGTTCGATCTTGCAGTTCTCGACGACCGTGGACCGGACCTTCCCGTCGAACAGGTCCAGCGCGCCGATCCGGCTGTCGACGAGATGCACGTTGCGGAGAAATGCCCGAGCGAGCGCGAACCGGGGAGCAGCGATCCGACTCAGCCGGGTGTCGGCGAACCGGGCCCCGGTGAAGTCGGTGTCGTCCAGGTTCGACGCCGCGATCTCACATTCGACGAACGACACTCCCGCGGCGGATTCCCCTGCGAGGTCGACGCGCTCGAACGTCGTCAGCTCGACGTCGGAATGCGGAGCGATGTCGGTCGGATCGCCCGCTTCGAGATCGGGGAGGACCAGCCGTTCCAGGCGAGGCGCACGCGGCAACGGTCTGGTCCTTTCGACGATGTCCGTACTGGTGATCGATCGTACCGACGGGCCCCGACACACCGTTCGGTCCAGGGCCGCCGGATCGGCCTGGGTGCAACTCGCAACTGTCTAGCCGTGTGCAAGAGTGGACCTCGGGGGCCTGCTCAGGGGCAGGCGACAACTGTATGGGGGAGCAATGACACGATCTGACGGTCTCACCGCATTCTCGTGGACTCTGATCGCGATCGCCGGTTTGGTCGCGGCCGTGACGTCGAACGGAGCCGGCACAGGCGACCGGATTCTCCTGGTGCTTCTGGTAGCCGCCGTCGTAGCGGCGATTCAATCGATCGGCCGAGAGCCGGAAGTCTCTGAATCGGACTGACCGAAAGCCGACTATGAAGCGGCTTTCGCAGTGGCCGGTCGCGCGAGTGGCACGGCACAGGGCAGGGGACCGTCTATAGCCGCTCGGTGGCTGTCAGCGGTACCACTCGCGCGAGAGACGAGCGTTGGGAGTGCCCCCGATAGGATTCGAACCTATGACCGGCGGATTAGAAGGCCGCTGCTCTATCCCCTGAGCTACGGAGGCGTCGACCGTCACACTAGGTGGCGGCGAGGGTTGAGTATATCGGGTCCTACGATGGAGTCATGACAACGACGTCGCGTAGGAGCGGTTCCGGCAAGAGCGACGACGCGACGATCGACCACGACCGGTTGAAAGACCCGTCCGGACCGCGGCGACTCCTGATCGCCGTCATGATGGTGGTCGGGTCGATCGCGGGTGCGCTCGTGACCGCGGCGTCGGCGGCGACCGCGCTGAAGCTGACGGGACTTCCGGACGCGGGCAACCTCACGACCTACGGCATCCCGGTGGTCACGGTGGTCGGGCAGCTGAGTGCGGCGATCGGATTCGGCTGCGCGATGTTCGC
>JASLJL010000039.1 GCA_030152405.1 Gordonia sp. (in: high G+C Gram-positive bacteria)
GCGGGGTACTTAATGCGTTAGCTACGGCACGGAACTCGTGAAATGAGCCCCACACCTAGTACCCACCGTTTACGGCGTGGACTACCAGGGTATCTAATCCTGTTCGCTCCCCACGCTTTCGCTCCTCAGCGTCAGTTACTACCCAGAGACCCGCCTTCGCCACCGGTGTTCCTCCTGATATCTGCGCATTTCACCGCTACACCAGGAATTCCAGTCTCCCCTGTAGTACTCAAGTCTGCCCGTATCGCCTGCACGCCTGCAATTGAGTTGCAGAATTTCACAGACGACGCGACAAACCGCCTACGAGCTCTTTACGCCCAGTAATTCCGGACAACGCTCGCACCCTACGTATTACCGCGGCTGCTGGCACGTAGTTGGCCGGTGCTTCTTATCTAGGTACCGTCACTTGCGCTTCGTCCCTAGCGAAAGAGGTTTACAACCCGAAGGCCGTCATCCCTCACGCGGCGTCGCTGCATCAGGCTTGCGCCCATTGTGCAATATTCCCCACTGCTGCCTCCCGTAGGAGTCTGGGCCGTGTCTCAGTCCCAGTGTGGCCGATCACCCTCTCAGGTCGGCTACCCGTCGTCGCCTTGGTAGGCCATTACCCCACCAACAAGCTGATAGGCCGCGGGCCCATCCCAAACCGCAAAAGCTTTCCACCACCCACCATGAAGCAGGAAGTCATATCCAGTATTAGACCCAGTTTCCCAGGCTTATCCCAGAGTTTGGGGCAGATCACCCACGTGTTACTCACCCGTTCGCCACTCGAGTACCCCCGAAGGGGCCTTTCCGTTCGACTTGCATGTGTTAAGCACGCCGCCAGCGTTCGTCCTGAGCCAGGATCAAACTCTCCAACAAAAAATATCGAAACCAAAAGATTTCAACACAAGCCAGAAAGCAAAACCTGACCAAATCCAAAAAACTGACAAAGATTCAATCTAAACAAAACAAAAACAAAATTCTTGTCCGTCACAACATCCTCAATGCCACAAAACAAAAAATGTGGCACAAGAACATCTGTTTTACACACTATCGAGTTCTCAAAAAACACACACCCACCAGCACCAACCCCCAAGAGAGGCCGAACTCCAGTGAACTAAATTATCCTCGCCGACCGTTTCGGGCCAACTCTTCCAGCCTACCAGGCTGGAGTTCGCTCTGCAACCTGAACCGTATTCCGTTTCCGGATTGAAGTGGTCTGGTCTGTCGAGCGGACTTCAACTGTACCCTCCCGCATTCCGGCTTCGCAACCGGTCTGGGAGGAGTTGGTGTCTGCGCGGTGTCGCGCTGACCTCAACTAAGTTACACAGACGTTCACCGAAGGACAAACCTGCAGGTCGTCATCCGATTCGCGCGCCGGCGAACGTCTTCTTGCCTCTGCGGAGCACCAGCCACCGACCGTGCAGAAGGTCGTCGGACGACGGAGTCCACTCGGAATCGGTGACCTTCACGTTGTTCACGTAGGCGCCGCCCTCGTCGATCGCACGACGGGCGGCCTTGTTGCCGGCCGCGAGGCCCGACTCCACGAGCAGGTCGACGATCGTCGGCGTCGCGCCCTCGGCGAACTCGGCGACGCCGGTCTCAGTGAGCGCAGCAGACAGAGTGCCCTCGTCGAGGCCTTCGAGTTCGCCCCGACCGAACAACGCCTGGCTGGCGAGCTCGGCGGCCGCGGTCATCTCGGCGCCGTGGATGAGGGTCGTCAGTTCCGCGGCGAGACGCTTCTGCGCGGCACGCAGGAACGGCTTCTCCGCGGTGAGCGCCTCGAGCTCGGCGATCTCGTCACGTGACAGGAAGGTGAACCACTTCAGGTAACCGATGACGTCGGCGTCCGCGGTGTTCACGAAGTACTGGTACCAGGCGTACGGGCTCGTGAGCTCGGGATCGAGCCACACGCTCCCCCCGCCGGTCGACTTGCCGAACTTCTTGCCGTCCGACGACGTGACGAGAGGAACGGTGAGCGCGTGCGCGGACGCACCGTCCACCTTGCGGATCAGGTCGACGCCGCCGACGATGTTCCCCCACTGATCCGACCCGCCGATCTGCAGGACGGCTCCGTGGCGGCGATGAAGCTGCAGGTAGTCGTTCGACTGCAGGAGCAGGTAGCTGAACTCGGTGTAACTGATGCCGTCGGTCTCGAGACGACGCTTGACCGTCTCTCGCGCCAGCATGACGTTCACCGAGAAGTGCTTGCCGACGTCCCTGAGGAACTCGATGGTGCTGAGCGGCCCAGTCCAGTCCATGTTGTTGACGAGCACGGCTCCGTTGCCGTCCTCGGCGCCGGTCTCGGCTCCGTTCTCGTCGATGTCGACGAACCGTCGGAGCTGACCGACGATGCGGTCGGCCCATCCGGCAACCGTGTCCGAGGAGTTCATGGTGCGCTCCCCCACATCGCGGGGATCGCCGATGAGGCCGGTCGCTCCACCCGACAACACAATCGGCCGGTGGCCGGCGAGCTGGAAGCGTCGCAGCGTCAAGAGCGGGACCAGATGGCCGGCGTGCAGGCTCGAGGCCGTCGGGTCGAAGCCCGCGTACAGCGAGATCGGACCCGCGTCGAGCGCCTCGCGAAGGGCTTCCCGATCAGTGGTCTGGCCGATGAGTCCACGCCACTCGAGCTCATCGAGGATGTTGTCGGTCACCGGCGTCACTTCTCGTTCTCGCCGGTCAACGCGCGATGCTCGTCGTCGGAGACGGCGCGTGCGTCGTCGATGAGCATGTTCGGGATGCCGAGCTCGTCGATTCCGTAGGCGACGCGCAGGCGAGGGTTGTACAGCTCGTCCCCCGCGTTGATCAGTTCACCGAGATCCTGCGGACAGACCAGTCGGTCGCGGACGACCGGGTCGAGACGTTCAGCGCGTGTGCTCATGAGTCCTCAGGTTACTCGGAGGCTTCGACGGCTCCGTCGACCGTGTCGGTCGGCGTGGACGTTCCCGTCCAGTCGATGGTCTTGGCGACGCTCGCGGTGTAGCGACGGTAGCGCCCCTCGGAATCCCGGTACCAGGCTTTCGGACCCGGCTTCGGAATGCCGCGGGCGACGAACTCCTTGGAGATGGGACGGAACGACTCCGACACCGGGATCGAATCGGCGACCCAGATGATGTCGGGGCGCTCATGCGATTCGAGTTCGCCCAACCCGACCCGAAGCATGGTGGGAGTGCTCGACGGGCTGCCCGGGCGCAGGGTGACCGCGGCGATCGCGAGCTGCGATCCGGCACGTCCCACGCCGTACACGACGACCTGATCGACCACCGGCATCTGCGAGAGCGCGTTCTGGATCGGCACCGGGTAGACGATCCCCCGTGCGGTGCGGATCGCGCTCTGGGACGAGCCCATGAACCAGAGGTCGCCGTCGGAGTCTGCGCGAAACAGGCTGCCCGACACCTCCCACCGGTCGTGGGAACGGAACACGTCCCGCAGCACGAGGCCCGAGGCGTCGAACTTCTGAGCCGCGTGCGACACGAGCATCCCGACCTCACCGGGTCCGGCCTCACGGATGAATCCGGTCTCCCGGTCGACGGCGAGCTGCTCAGTCTCGGTGTCGTAGGCGGCGATCCGCACATTGTTGGTCTCCGGCAACGACCGTCCCATCGCGCCGATCTTGCTTCCGTCGACGTTCGCGAGGATCGCCGAGCCGTCTGCCGTCGCGAAGAACTCCAGCACCTGGGCCTTCGGCAACGCCTCTCGGATGTCCGACCACAGGCCCGTGGTGAGGCCCGATCCCATGAACAGTCGCACGCTGCCGAGCTGGGCGGCGTCGAAGTCGTCGCCGCGAATGATCTCCGAGAGCATCGACCACGTGTAGGACACCACGGTGACCCCGTAGTGACGCACCTCGAACGCGAAGCGTTCCGGATCGACGCCGTTCGACAGGGCGATTCGCGATCGGCCCGCGACGGTCGCTCCGAGCGTGGTCAGCAGGCCCGACGCGTGGTGCAGCGGCGGGAGACAGTAGACGGTGTCCCGGTTGGACAGTCCGGCTGCGGCCGCCGCGCCGAACGCGGACATCGCGAACCGGTGGTTGGTGATCGACCAGCGCGAGATCCGACCGTTGGTCTTCGTGAACAGGATGAACGCCAGGTCGCCTGCCAGACCGGGATCGCGCCGGTACCAGACCGGGATGCGCACGCGGTCGGGGTCGATCCGCTCCATGTCGACGACGGTGCTGCCGTCGGCACGGTCGATGACGCGTTCGTCGCCACCGCCGAGAACCAGGACCCGGTCGCTGACCTCGGTCGCCACGTCGAGGTGGTTCGGGTCCGTGAGGATCACATTCGCCTCGGCGAGCGTCAACATCTCCGGCAGGTCGTCGCCGGACGACAGGATCACCGCCACTGCCCCGAGTCGCGAAAGGGCCGCGACGACGACGAGTGCGGACGGTCGGGTGTCCATGAGGACGCCCACGTGCTCGCCCGGTCGGACCCCGCACTCGATGAGGCCGGCGACCACGTTGTCGATGCGCGTGTTCACCTGGTCGTGGGTGAGAACACGATTCTCGAAGAGGAACAGCTCGTCGTTCGGAGTGCGACGCTCGTTCTCGCTCATCAGCTTGGCGAGCGAGATCCGCGTGGACGGTTGGATCTGGCCGAGGCGGAACAGCCTGGGCACGGTCCGCACGGACTCGGAGGCGACGGCGACGGGGGGCCGCTGGATCGACGCGACGGCTTCGATGAGCTCTTTGGAGACCGCGGTGCCGGCTCCGGCGACCTGGCCGACTCCGTAGGTGAGACGATTCGCCCAGCTGATGCCGGTACCCGTCGTGACCGACGAGTCCATCTGCTGAGCGGCCTCCGGGCGCGGTCCCTTGCCGTCACGCCACAGGATCCACTCCGCGGTCGTCGGCCACGACAGTCGTCCCGCGGTCGAACCGACGACGAGTCCGAAGTGACCGGCCGGGACCGGCGTCTCGTAGACGTCGGCATCGGGTGCGGCGCGCTGGATGCCGCGGACCGCGACAGGCTGGCCGATGTCGTCGGTCTCGCCGACGAACGCCAGGACCGGACAGGTGATGTCGGTCATCGACACCACGTCGCCGTCGATGACGAAACCGCCCGACATCATGCGGTTGTGGACCACGAACTGCCGCATCAGCTCGGCGACGGCGGGACCCGACCAGGCCACCCATCCCTCCTGCTCGATGAAGCGTCGCTGGTCTTCGCGTGGCAGAAGTGCGTCTCGGTCGTGCAGTTTACGAAGAAAGTCGATGCGACTCTTCGCGGTCTTGACCGGATCGGCTAGCTGGAAGCCGGTGCGCGCCAGCCAACTCGGGATCCAGATGTTGGAGAACACCCGGTCGCCGAGCAGCTCGACACCGGGGACGACGAGGTTGGCGGGCAGCCCCAGCGGCATGGCCGCGGTGATGTCGACCGGGCTTCCGTACGTGACGATGCTGGCGAGGCCCGCGGCCTGCCGGTATGCCGCGGTCTGGTAGGCGAACATGCCGCCCTGCGAGTAGCCGCCCAGGTGGACGTCGCGCCCGACGATTCCGCGGACGAGGTCGATCACGCGGCTGATCGCCACGACGTGATCGGTGAGGGTGCGCTCCATGCCGCCCTCTTCGTTGTCCGGCGAGCCGAAGTCGATGACCCACG
>JASLJL010000055.1 GCA_030152405.1 Gordonia sp. (in: high G+C Gram-positive bacteria)
ACCATGCCCGGATGGACGGAGTTCACCCGGATCCGTTCGTCGGCCATCTCAACCGCCGCGACCTTGCTCATCCCGCGGACTCCCCACTTGGTGGCGCCGTACGAGCCGGTGAGCGCCAAGCCGGTCAGCCCGGCGGCTGACGAGATGTTCACGATCGAGCCGCCGCCTGCGCGGCGGAGCGCGGGCGTCACGGTCTTCATGCCCAGGAACACGCCGACCAAGTTGATCTGCACAACACGCTGGAAGACGTCGAGGGGCTCATCGACGATCTTCACGCCGGTGGCGACCGTGCCCGCGTTGTTGACCAGCCCGTCGACCCGCCCGAAGGCGTCCTCTGTCGCGGCGACGACGGCGGTCCATGATTCCGGATCAGTGACGTCCAGGTGAATCGACCTGGCGGCGTCACCGAGGTCTGCGGCGACCGCGGCCGCCTCGTCGGTCAACAGGTCGCCGATCATCACCGATCCGCCGGCAGCGACGATGGCGCGCGCGAACGCCTCGCCCAGACCGCGGGCGCCGCCGGTGACGATCACTACCTTGTTCTGAAGATCCATGACTGTTCCTATCCTCTGGGGTTTTCGGGAGGTCCTGTGAGCGATCCGAACATCGCGCGCGCAGCGGCGCGAGCTGCGACGGACATCGGAGTTCCGGTGCGGACGAGTTGCTCTATGGCGACCACCACCAGTAATGCGGCTTGGCCTGCCACGACCGAGGTGGTGACGTCATCTGCTTCGATGAGTGCGGCGATGTGTGGACGCAGTCTCTGCGCAGCTTCGTACGAGGCCTCGAGCCAGATGCGACGCAGTGCCGGATCATCGACGACCGCTCCCATCAGCGCGCGCGTGTGGACCTCGTCGTCGCCGGCGAACGTCTGCTCGATCGCGCGCATGATCGCAGAGGGGGCGTCGCCCGGTATCGGCTGGTCTGCGAGCGCGGTGACGTAGCGATTCAAACCGTCGTCGAAGACCGGCCGCAGGCTGTCCTCTTTTGTCGGGAAGTAGCGGTAGAAGGTTCGCTCCGACATCCTGGCGGCGGCCGCGAGATCGGCGACTGTCGCGCGAGTTCCGCCAGCCGCCACGAAGACGTCGGCGCAGCGCTGCGAGATCGCCAACAGTTCTGCTGAACTCAGTGGTGGACGGGCCATGATTCGACCCTAGACCTTAATGGCAGTAACTGACACTAAAGTGATGTGGATCTCTTGATCACTCCTTGCGTGCGGAATGAGTCAGAACTGACTGGCGGCACCCGCTTCCGCTTGGGCCTGGGTGAATCCCTCGTACACCAGCTGGTCGATCAGGCCTTGCTGCGAGAACGAGCTCATGTCCATGTACTCGGTGGCCTTCTTCTTGGCCTGATCTGTCCAGTTCGGGCTGAGGTAGTCGACGGCGAAGGTCGCGTCCGAGGTGCTGAAGCTCTCGTACTCGAGCTGGTCGATGAGGCCCTGTCGAGAGAACGCCGAGATGGACAAGTACTCCTGGGCCTTGCCGACCGCGTTGCTCTGCGACGTCGACATCCCGCCGCCCGATCGAGTGGTGGTCTCGGCGACGTCCTCGGTGGTCGTCGTGGTCGGCCTGGGCTGCTCGGTGACGCTCGTCGTGGCAGGCCGCGGCGTCGCGGTGACGGTCTCGGTTGTGGTCTCGGTGATCGTCATGACCGACGTCGACACCTCGGCGCGAGTGTCGTCGCCGGAACCGCACGCGGAGATCGCGAGCACGGCGCACACCGCGCAAATAACAGCTGCGAATCGAATGGCCATTGCTTGATGGTGCTCCGATGCACTTCCGGATAGCGCCGAACCCGACGAAAGCGTCCGACCGGCCGACAAGGTGACGTTCGGGTGCCATCGAGTGGTGAATAACGGCTCTCCAGGAACCGTTTTTCACCACTCGATCGCGGGCGGCCGTATCCTCCCAGAGTGAACCGGATATCTGGTCGTCGACTCGTGGTGCTCGGGGTTGTCGCGGCGCTTTTGCTGGGTGCGTGCGGGCGGAACGGCGACGCGCCCGCAGGGCCGTCGGCGACGCGCGTACAGGCGACGGCGACGGGACTGACCCTCGACCGAGCCGCCTGGTGGCCGACCGGATTCAACGCCTATCAGTTGGCGACCGACTGGTCGATCAATGTCGGGTGTGGCGCCCAGGTCGACCTCGACGCCTACTTCTCGCAGGCGCCGGCGAGGTCCCTGACCAGGTTCAACCTGTTCGCCGCGTTCGCTGTCGACAAGGTGACGAGACTGCCCGACTTCCGGGCGGTCGACGCCGTGTTCGCCGCCGCCGCCCGTCACCACCGCATGGTGTTGCCGGTTCTGACCGGCGGCGACGGCACGTGCGAGGGGGACCGCTTCAAGGATCGGGCCTGGTATCGCACGGGATGGAAGACCGAGATCGCGGGACCGCATGGAACGTACGCGAAGTGGGTCGACACCGTGGTGCGGCGCTACCGCGGTGAGACGACGCTCGCAGGCTGGGAACCGGTCGGTGAACCCGAACCGGCGGCCTGCAGCGGATCGAGCTGCGACTGGCCGCAACGTTCCTGCGCGGCCGACGCCCCACTGGTCCTGCGGTCGTTCTTCGACGCGATCGGCGGCCGCATCCACGCACTCGACCCCGATCGACTCGTCTTCAGCGGAACCGCAGGCGGCGACCAGTGCGGACTCGCAGGCGACGGGTACACCCTGCTCGCTCGATCGCCGGGAGTGAACGTGATGGACTTCCACGACTACCCCGAGGACGCGACGCCGACCACCAGGGACACGCTCGTCGCACGGATCGCGCAGCTCCGGCGGGTGGGGAAGCCGCTGATCGTCAACGAAGTGGGGATCAGGGCGGGTTCGTGTCTGTCGACGTCCGAGCGTGCGAACCGACTCCGGGCACGACTGACTGCGCACCGCGCCGCGGGCGCGGCCGGGGCGCTGCTGTGGGCCTACGTTCCCGACCCGCGTCCGGCTGAGTGCACCTTCGACATCGGGCCGGACGACCCGGCGTGGCAGGTGGTCGATCAGCGAGCGGGCGTCGGAACGACGCGGTAGAGGCGCCAGTCCGGGAGATCGGCGCCCTGATTCGGCGCTTCGAGGACCAGGGACGCGATCTGCGCCCCGTTCTCGTACATGGTCGGGAAGCGGACGTTGACGGCGTCGCTGGTGCCGCGTCCCTCATTGGGCACGGCGAGGATGTACTGCACACCGTGCGCCGCGGGCTCGTTGAGAACGCGGGCGAAGTCGGCGTCGGACGGGACCACGAACTGCCGCGGACGACCCGACTGGACGATCACCGCGAACCCGTAGACGGTGTCGCACACGACGGCGCCGTCCGGTAGTTGGAGAGTGTCGAGGTAGGCGGCCAGTTCGCGTTCGGTGGAGAACGATCTCGCGACCTTCCTGGCGTCGAGCATCAACTTGTCGGTGGAGTCGGGATCGGCGCCGACGACGGCGCGGAGCGCGAACTCCTGCGGCGCGTACTTCGGGGACGCCATTCCGACCCAGGTGGTCACGATGCCCGCCACCATCGCGAGAGCGGCGGCCACGGGGACGACTCGTCGCAGACCCCGGTCCGCGGGCGGCACGTCGGGCAGTTCGCTGTGGGCGCCGAGCCGTCGATACGGCATCGACCGGGTCGCCGGGGCGACCAGAACGGCGAGCACCGCCGACAGCGGGATCACCGTGATGTAGAAGCGCAGGAACCCGAACGTGGTGCCGCGCATGTAGGCGAACACCTGAAACGCCAGCACGGCGCCGAACACCGTCGCACCCACGATCACGCCACGCAAGCGGCGTCGACGTTCCACGACGGCGCTCGGCACGAGGAGCACCAGCAGCGGCGACGTGATCGTCATGCAGATCGCGGAGAACGCCAAGGCGGCGACCGCGGTGTCCGAGCCGCTGCCACCCATCTGCGCGATGATCGCCGCGTTGCCGTACTCGGATGAGAACTGGGCGAACAG
>JASLJL010000124.1 GCA_030152405.1 Gordonia sp. (in: high G+C Gram-positive bacteria)
GGGAACTCGTCGCCTTCATGCCGCCGCTCCCTGCAGGTTGATGAGGAGATCGGAGATCTGACGCGGATCGAGGCCGCGGTACTCGCCGACGATGCGCCCGTCGGCCAGGACGAGGATCCGATCGGCGTACGACGCGGCGACCGGATCATGCGTCACCATCGCGATGCCCTGCCCGTACTCGCGGGCCGCCGTCGTGAGCAACGTCAACACCTCGCGGCTGGTGCGGGTGTCGAGGGCGCCGGTCGGCTCGTCGGCCAGGATGATCGTCGGACGACCGGCCAGAGCCCGGACGATCGCGACACGCTGCTGCTGACCACCCGACAGCTCGGACGGCAGGTGACCGAGTCGCTCCCGGATCCCGAGCGAGGTCACCAGGTGCGCGATCCACGCCTCCTGCTCGGCATCGGGCTTGCGGCCCGCGAGCACGAACGGAAGCCGGATGTTCTCGTCGGCCGTGAGCGTCGGCACCAGGTTGAACGACTGGAAGATGAAGCCGATGTTGGTGCGCCGCAGGATGGTCCGCGCCGTGTCGCCGATGCCGACGATCGGATTCTGCCCGAGCCAGATCTGACCGGAGGTCGCCTCGTCCAGGCCCGCCATCACGTTCATCATCGTCGACTTGCCCGACCCGGACGGCCCCATGATCGCGGTGAACTCGCGTCGCCGGATGTCGACGCTCACATCCCGCAGAGCGTGGATCGGATTGGCCGGATCACCGTACGTCCTGGACACGTTGCGCATGGCTACCGCCACGGAGTTCTCGTTGTTCGTCATGATCACAACGGTATGGCTGTGACCTGGTGCTTCACATCCGCCAGGAGACGGGAACCGGGTGGTCCCACGGGCGGTGACCGTGTACATCGGAAGATGTACACGCGGCTATGGACCGGTGGATCAGACCAGGTCGTGCTCGTAGGCGTACACCACGAGTTGGACACGATCGCGCAGCGCCAGCTTCGACAGGATCCGCGAGATGTGCGTCTTGACGGTCGCCTCGGACAAGAACTCCGCCGAGGCGATCTCCGCATTCGACAAGCCCTGCGCCGCCCTCACCAGGATCTCGCGCTCCCGAGGAGTCAGGTCGCCGTACTCGGGCCCGGGCGTCGCCGCGGCACGCGCACGGTGGCGCTCGAAAAGCCGTCGGGTGGCGGACGCCGCGACCACCTGACTGCCGTCGGCGACGGCCCGCACGGCGGCGAGCAGGAAGTCCGGTTGTGCGTCCTTCAGGACGAAGCCGCTGGCTCCCGCCTCGATGGCGGAGGCGGCGGCCTCGTCGACGTCGAACGTCGTCAGCACGAGCACACGCGGCGCGGCGTCGCCCATCTCCCGGATGAGGGAGGAGGTGGCGGTGATGCCGTCGACGCCGGGCATTCGGACGTCCATCAGGATCACGTCGGGCCGGTCACGGCGCACCATCGTCTGGACGTCGAGCGCAGACGACTCCTGCGCGACCACCTCGATATCGGCCTGACTCTGCAGGATCATCGCGATTCCGCCGCGAAAAAGCGGCTGGTCGTCGACGAGGGCGACGCGGATCATCGCGGAGGTCCTTCCAGGTGAGACGGGATGCGCAGGACCACCAGCCAGTCGTCGCCGTCGCGTTCCGAGGTGAGGGCGCCACCCGCCTGGGCGGCTCGTTCGATCATCCCGATGATGCCGTGGTGGGCCCCGCCGGGCGCCAGCGGGTCGTCGGACAGGGTGTTCCGAACGGTCAGGGTGCACCCGTCTGGCCAGTCGTGGTGAACGGTGACCGGTCGCGCGAGGTCCCCGTACTTGAGCGCGTTCGTCAGGGCTTCGGTGAGCACGCCGAACGCGGTCCGGGTGACCGTCGGACCGACGTCGCCGACGTCGCCGTCGTCCGTCGCGATGATCTGCATGCCCGCCGCCCGCATCCGTGTGAACAGCTGCTCGCGGTCGGTTCGGCTGATCTCCTCCACGCTCGAGGTGCTGCGCAATTCCTCCAGGACCGACCGCACGTCGGCGAGGGCTTCACGGGCGGTGCCGGCGATCACGCCGAGCGCGTCGCGCGCCGCCTCCGGATCGGCGTCGAGCGTGTATCTGGCGCCCTCGGCCTGTGCGACGACCACGGCCAACGAATGCGCGACCACGTCGTGCATGTCTCGGGCCAAACGTGACCGTTCGGCCTGCTCGTCATACAGATCGAGGACGCGCCTGCGTTCGAGTTCGGCGATCGTCTCGCTGACCTCGGCGGCTGCGACGGTGCGCCGCTGGTAGCCGATGAAGCCGGTCACCCATCCACCGACGACGAACAGCGCCGCGCCTGCCGTCGCGAACAACGATCCCCACAGGAGATTGTCGGGCTCGGGATCGGCGACACCCGACGGGAACGCTCTCGGGATGGTGAATCCGGCGATCACCGATCCGACGAGTGCCACGACGAGCGACGCCCGCCGGACTCGCCGGTCATGGTGACCGCCCGCGGTGAAGAACAGCACCGTGTAGGCGAGCGAGAGCGCCGAGACGCTGAGGCTCGCCACCTGAACCGCGGCGGACACCACCGCGAACAGCATCATCAGACTCGGCGAGATCCGCCGCACCGCGAGGGCCGCGCAGATCAACATGTCGGCGATGTGGATCGCCGTGCCCATGTCGTAGTTCGCGAGGGCGATCAGCCCGCCGACGAGAGCGACACAGATGTCGAACAGCATCGCGGCGGGCCGCACGACTGGAGCGGCCAGCGGATCTCGCACCCGGCCCTCCCTTGGTCGCAGACGCCGTGGAGTGCCCCGTGTCGGGCTCGAACCGACGAATGACCGCTTTATGAGAGCGGGGCCTTAACCAACTTGGCTAACGGGGCGATGACGAGATTACCCATTCGCCTCCGCGGTCCCGACGTCGGCTGTGACACTGGTCGCCGAACCGGCCATAGATCAATGTTCGTTGTATCGTTCTCCGCGTGCCCTCCATCGTCGCCCGTGGCCGGAATCGGATGACCGCTGCGATGTCGCAGTCCACCCAGTTCGTCGGGCGTGCGGCCGATGCGGCGCTCGCGCTCAATCCCATCTCGGCGCAAGCCGCTCCGACACCGGTCGACGGCGTCGAAGGCGCCAATCGGCTGCTCCGCCAGCTGGGGATCACCACGTTCACCCCGACCGTCGGACTCAGTCTCGATCTGACCCTCCCCGTCGCGGTCGGCGGCGCGGTGGCCGGTCCGTACACCCCGGGCATCGGCAATCTGACCGTCGCCAACATGAGCGTCAACGCCGTGCGACGCGGCGAGGTCCTCTACGGTTTCCTGCCCGTCGGCGTGTTCGCCGACTTCGGCGACAAGTCGGGCGTGCACGTGGCGTGGTTCAACTTGGAGTCGTTGCGCGGCGGTCTCGGGTCTCCCCTGGGCGGGCTCACCGACACCGTGATCGACGCCGTCGGACGTCATGCCCGGGCGACGCCGATCCCCGATTACGTCTACGACGCGACGGTCTCGCGACTCAAGAAGGTCCTGAGCATCGTCCCGTCGAACGGCGTGCGCGGCGGCGTGGTCGACACCGGCCCGGGTGTGGTGCTGTGCGCCGTCTACGGCACCGTCCGTCGCGGCGGGACGACGTACTTCTTCCTGCCGTCCGTCGGACTCACCCGAGCCTGCTCCTGACCGGCGTCGACCAGATCCGCTACTTCCGCGGAGCCGGACCGCTCATCGACGCGAAGTCGCGTTCCGAGCGCAGCTGGGTGTAGCGGTACAGACCGAAGACCAACGCCACGAACACGACGATGCCGACGAGCTGAGCGCTGTCGCCGTAACCGTCGCCGACGATCGACAGCGGCGCGTCGTCGCCGGTGGCGGCGACGATGCCGGCGAAGATCACGCCGTAGATGCTCTCACCGACGATCAGGCCGGTCGCGAGGAGGACACCGAGGCGCTTGCGTCGATTCGCGTCGACGGCGTCGCGCTCGGCCCACTTGTCGTAGTAGCGGCCGATGAACGCGCCGATCGGGATCGTCAGTGTCAGCGACATCGGCAGATA
>JASLJL010000276.1 GCA_030152405.1 Gordonia sp. (in: high G+C Gram-positive bacteria)
CGGGTCACGTCTCGCGGGCCGGTGTCGGCTCCGGCGACCCACACGTGACCGTCGCCGTCCCAGACGAGATCCATGCACCCGTCCGGATAGACGAGCATCGGGTCGGGGCCGACTCGATGCGACCACGGCGTCGCCTGGACCATCGCGTCAGACCCCAGACTCCTGTGCAGCCGTCTCCTCTGCGGTCGATTCCTCTGCGGCCGCCACCTCGCGGGGCGCGAACCACCCGAGGAACGCCGCCCCGGCGGCGAGCACACAGCCGAGGACGAGGCATGCGACCTGCATGGGCGGCAGGAACGCGTTCTGCGCGCCGGAGGTGATCTGTTCGGCGAGGGACGACCCCGCGGGCAGCTGCTCGCTCACCTTGATCGCGCCTGCGAGGGAGCCGCGAATGGCTTCCTCCGCGACGCCCGCCGACGCGGGATCGAGTGCGCCGATCTGTGCTCGCGCCGCGTCGGCCGTCGCGCCGATCCGGTCTTCGTATCCCGCCGCCATGATGCTGCCCGCGAGGGCGATGCCGATGGCCGCGCCGAGCTCGCGCGCGGTGTCGTTGACGGCCGACCCCACGCCCTGGTTCTCCAACGGGGTGTTCGACATGATCGCGGTGGTCGACGGCGCGGTCGCGAGTCCGATGCCGACTGCGCAGACGCCGAGCAGGGCGCCGACCTTCCAGTACTCGTCCGTGTCGACGATGCCCAGCAGGATCACTCCGAGTGCGGCGATTGCGACGCCGACGCCGAGGACGAACCGCAACGAGTATCGGACGGCCACCCAGTTGCCGATCATCGCGAACAGTCCGACGCCTGCGACCATCGGGAACAGCGCGACCGCCGATTTGAGCGGCGAGTACCCGAACACCAGCTGCAGCTGCTGCAGAACGAGGAAGAAGACACCGAACGACGCGAGGAACTGCAGCGCGACCGACAGCGAACCGGCCGCGAATGCGCGGTTGCGGAACAGATCGACGTCGAGCAGCGGATGTGTGCGGCGATGCTCGACGACGATGAACACCCCGACGAGCGCCGCGCCGCCGATCAGGCACACCAGAATCAGCGGGTCGGACCATCCGCGGTGCGGAGCCTCGAGAAGGCCGAACACGACGCCTGCGACGGCCGCGGTGGACGTGAGCGACCCGATGACGTCGAACGGTCCGGGATCCTCGTCCTTCGACGTGCCGATGGTGAGCGTCAATGCGAACACGAGGACGGTCGACGCCGCGAACGTGATGAACACCGAGTGCCAGTGGAAGAAGTTGAGCAGGACGCCGGTGACGAAGAACCCGGCGATGGCGCCCGCACCCGCCACGGCGGCCCAGATGCTGATGGCGACGGCCCGCTTCTCCCGGGGGACACCCGCAGTGATCAGGGACAACGTGGTGGGCATGATGAGTGCCGCGCCTGCGCCGGCGACGATGCGGGTCGCGATCAGCTGGGTCGGAGTGTCCACCCAGATCGCCGAGAGCGAGCCGATGCCGAAGATCACGAGCCCGACGAGCAGCACGCCGCGTCGGCCGAACCGGTCGCCGATCGCGCCGGCCGGAAGGAGCAGGGCGGCGAGGACCAGGGTGTAACTGTCCAGGATCCACGTCATCTGGGAGTTGGTGGATCCGGTGTCGGCGGCGATACCCGGCAGTGCGGTGTTCAGCGCCGCCATCGCGGCCACCACCAGGCTGACGGCGAAACAGGAGACCAGGATCAGCCACGCGCCGCGGAACGTCATGGATTCGTCATCTGATCGATCGTCGACACGCAGCATCAGTTCACCTGTTTCATCTGTAACTTGTGCAACTGTAGTCACACGGATCTTTTAGCCGAATATGAGCGGAAGTGGATCATCATGGCTGCAGACCAGGTCGCGTCGTCGTCGCAGATCGGCAACGCGCGTCTCCACATCGGGCGAGTTCTGATTCTTCTGGCGGGACTGATCGGCGTCATCGCCGCACTCCTCATCATCGTCACCAGCGCTGCCTGACTTCAATCGACCCTACGACAGACGCCGCCGGAAGCACAGAGCTTCCGACGGCGCCTGATCAGGACTGACGCTCGGTCAGCCCGCGTACTTCTCGACGACGGCGCCGACCGCGGGGAGCGCGTCGACCACGTAGTTCTTCGCCTTGCCGCGGACCGCCTTGTAGGCCTTCGACAGGGCTGCCGGGGCCGACTCGGTACGACTGTCGGTCACCTCCAGGAGGGCTTCGGTCGCGGCGTCGCTGTTGGCGGCCAGATGTGCACCGAACGGGGTACCCGCGGGCTTCGAGTCCCACAGCGGCGACAGGGCCGTGAGGAACTCGGGGAGCATCCGATTGGTGGCCGCGACGACGATTCCCGGCTTGAACTTCTGTGCCGCGCCGTATGCGGCCTTCAGTGTCGTGCCGGACAGACCCGACTGCTTCTTCACCTCCGCATCGATGACATCGGCGAAATCGGCGGCCATGGCCTCACGGTTGTCGTCGAGAACGGGAAGCAGAGACGTGGACATGCAGGTCCTTTCACTTAGGAAGTGCTGAATACGACGTTGCCCAGGGCAGCGGCGCCGTCACGTTCGACGACCCCGACTGTCGCGAGCAGTCGCCCGCCATCTTCCCAGGCTTCGATTCGCAGGGTCTCGCCGGGGAACACCACACCCGCGAACGTCACCGAGTAGTCGACGATCGCGGTGGTGTCGCCGCCGTACACGGAGTCGACGACGGCGCGGCAGACGGTGCCGTACGTGCACAGCCCGTGCAGGATCGGGCGCGGGAAGCCCGCGCCCTCGGCGAACACCGGATCGCTGTGCAGCGGGTTGCGGTCGCCGCACAGGCGATACAGCAGCGCCTGCTGGGGGAGTGTGGGGACGGTGATCACGTGATCGGGTGCGCGGTCGGGGAGATCGACGCGGTTGGACGTTCCGCGTTCCCCGCCGAAACCGCCCTCGCCCTTCGCGAAGATCGACGATCGGGTGGTCCACAGCGGTTCGCCGGCGTCGTCGACGGTGACCGCCTCCTGAACGATGACCGCGGCCGAACCCTTGTCCTGCAGCTCGGCGATCCGAGTGCGTGTCGTGGCCGACCCCGATGCCGGAATCGGACGGTGGACTCGGACCTGCTGCGATCCGTGGACCACCTTGGCCAGATCGATGTCCACGCCCGGGAACACGACCTTCGGCGCCTCGGTGGCGAAGAAGTTGGCGGCCACGGTCGCGAACGACGGGAGCGTCTTGGGCGCTTCGTCGTCGACGTACTCCAGGCCGACGGTGTCCATGGGATCGGCGGCGGCGCCGACGGCGAGGTTGTACGACGCGATCTCGCGAGGCGTCCACGAGAACGACTGCTCGCCGAGGTCGGCGCCGAGGGCGATGGTGGGATCGATGGGCATGTCAGGCTCCTGCGTGAGAGACGTCGGTGGTGCGGGCCTTGTCGGCGGCGTCGAGCGCGGCGAGGTATCCGAACACCATCGCGGGTCCGATCGTGGCGCCGGGGCCCGCGTACGTGTGGCCCATGACCGGCGCGCTGGTGTTGCCCGACGCGTAGAGGCCCTCGATCACGGTGCCGTCGGCGCGCAGGGCGCGACCGGCGACGTCGGTGTCGATTCCGCCCTTGGTGCCGAGGTCGCCGGGGACCATCTTGACGGCGTAGAACGGGGCCTTGTCGACGACGCCCAGATTCGGGTTCGGCTTGTTGGTCGGGTCGCCGTAGTAGTTGTCGTAGCCGCTGACGCCACGACCGAACTCGCTGTCGACGCCGCTGCGGGCGAAGCCGTTGAAACGCTCGGTGGTGGCCGTCAACGCGTCCACCGGGACGCCCATCTTCTCGGCCAACTCGGCGATGGTGCCCGCCTTGACGATCGCGCCCGACTCCAGCCAACTGCGCGGAATCGGCTGGCGTGCAGGCAGTCCGGCGAAGAGGTAGCGGTTGCGGCAGCGCTGGTCCATCACCAGCCACGCCGGGATGTTGGCGCCGGGGCCGTCGCCCTGGCCGAAGTCGCCGCCGTACATCTGGTGACCGGCCTCGACGTAGGGGAGCGACTCGTTCATGAAGCGCACGCCGCGCTCGTTGACCATGAAGGTGCCCGGCACGTTGCGCTCGGACAGGGCGAACCACGGTCCCTTGGGCAGCGGAATGGTCGGACCCCACCAGGCGTCGTCCATCAACGACACGTTCGCGCCCGCGTCAAGGGCCGCACGGATGCCGTCGCCGGTGTTCGACGCGGCGCCGGTGGTCCACTCGGTGCCGATCGGAGCGCGCTGGTACTGGGCCCGCATCTCGGCGTTGTGGTCGAAGCCTCCGCTGGCCAGGATCACGCCGTACTTCGCGCGGAGCTCGGCGGGGGCGCCGTCGGACTCGATCTTGGCGCCGACGACCTTGCCGTCCTCGACGATCAGGCCGGTGAGCGGGGTGCTCAGCCGGATGTCGACGCCCGCCTTGCGGCAGCCGATCAGCAGCTCGGCGGCGAGCGCCGCGCCCATCGCGATCATCTTCTTGTTGCGGCTCTTGGACCAGGTGAAACGACCGGCGACCTTCGCCATCTTCGCGATGCCGCGCCAATGACGCATGCCGACGTTCATCCACTTGTAGTCGCTCTGCAGAACCACCATGTTGAGCGGCGCCTTGGTGTACTGCGGGTGCAGAGTCGCGAGGTCGTCGCCGAGCAGTCGAGCGTCGAACGGGCGCGGCTCCACGCTGCGTCCGCCGACACGTCCACCGGGCGCCTCCGGGTAGTAGTCGGAGTAGCCCTTGACCCATTCCAGATTCAGCGGGGAGTTCGCCATCAGGTAGTCCAGCGCCTCGGGGCCGCGGTCGATGTAGGCGTCGATCCGGTCGGCAGGTGCATGTTCGCCGATGATGGAGTGCACGTACGTGCGGGCCGCGTCCACCGTGTCCTCGACGCCGTCACGCTTGAGCACGCTGTTGTTCGGGATCCAGACGCCGCCGCCGGAACGGGAGGTGGAGCCGCCCCAATACGGCGACTTCTCGATCAGGACGGTCTTGAGGCCCTTCGTCTTCGCAGTGAGCGCGGCCGCGAGGCCTGCTCCGCCCGCTCCCACGACGATGACGTCGAACTCTTCGGTGGCCATGTGTTTCCCTTCGAACTCCACAAAACTAGAACACGTTTCAGTCTAGGTTAGACGATCGTGCGGGTCGAGGGGGATCAAGGCGCTGCCGTCGACTGTGACGACATGCTGGTGGCAACTGGCGGAGACGACAAGCGGGAGTGTCCACAGAGTGGAATCCACCCCCGCCCGTCGGACGGCACTCATGGCCTGTCGAACGGCCTCATGGC